>JAXEXP010000158.1:0-82173 GCA_034113365.1 Candidatus Spyradocola sp. | reverse complement strand
CGGGCGTGCTGGGCGCGCTGTTTTCCGCGATGATCGTATACGGCGTGACGGTGTACCACGGGGAGAACCTGAGCATCTGGATCTTCATCGGCCTTGGGCTGCTGGCGTCTGTGGTCAATCAGGTGGGGGACATCGTGGCCTCCTACATCAAGCGCTTTTGCGGCGTGAAGGACTTTGGCAGGCTGTTCCCGGGACACGGCGGCCTGCTCGACCGGCTGGACAGCATCATGTACTGCGCGGTGGCGCTGTGCATCGTCAGCATGCTGACCGCGCTGTAAGATAAGGAGAAGCTATGCAAAGGATCGCGATACTGGGGTCTACGGGCTCCATTGGCACGCAGGCGCTGGACGTCATCGCCCGGCACCCGGACCAATACCGGGCCGTGGCGCTGGCGGCAAGGAGCAGCGCGCAGCTGCTGACCGAGCAGGTCAGGCGCTTTCATCCGGCTGCGGCGGTGCTCACCGACCCGCCGGACGGCTTTGCCGGCACAAATGAATGTCAATGGGCCTTCGGGCAAGAAGCACTGCTGGACATCTGTGCAAGAGAGGATGTCGATGCGGTGCTTGTTGCCGTTGTGGGCATCGCGGGATTGCCCGCGGTGCTGCGCTGCATCGAGTGCGGCAAAAAGGTGCTGCTGGCCAACAAGGAGGCGCTGGTAACGGGCGGCGAGCTGGTGATGCGCGCCGCAAAGGAGAAGGGCGTGCCCATATTGCCCGTGGACAGCGAACACAGCGCCATCTTCCAGTGCATCCAGGGCCGCCCGAACGCGCAGCCCGTGCGCATCGTTTTAACTGCATCCGGCGGACCGTTCCGCACCTGGAGCCTGGAGCAGGTCCAGCAGGCTACCGTTGAGCAGGCGCTGCGCCACCCCAACTGGGCTATGGGCCGCAAGATCACCATCGATTCGGCCTCCATGGTCAACAAGGCGCTGGAGATCATCGAGGCGCGGCACTTGTTTGGGCTGGAAGCGGACAAAATACAGGTCGTGGTGCACCCGCAGAGCATCGTGCACTCGGGCGTGGCGTTCTCCGACGGCGCGACGCTGGTGCAGATGGGCCTGCCCGACATGCGCGTGCCCATCGCCTACGCGATGAGCTACCCCGACCGCCTGCCCGACGTCGCGCCGCAGCTGGATCTGACCGAGACCGGCGCGCTGACGTTTGAAAAGCCCGATTTTGCGCGGTTCCCGGCGCTTAAGCTGGCCTACCGCGTGCTGAAGGAGGGCGGCACCGCGCCCGTGACGCTCAACGGCGCCAACGAGGTGGCCGTGCAGCTGGTGTTGGAGAAAAAGCTGCCCTTCTTCCGCATCGCGTCGGTGCTGGAGGCGGCGCTGGATCGCCTGCCCGCACAGCCTGTAACGGACGTTCGGCAGGTCTACGCGGCGGACCGCGAGGCGCGCCGCGTCGCGCAGGAGGTCGCGGGGAAGTGGAAGCTGTGATCGAAAAGGCGGGCGTGGAGCGGCTGGACGGCTGGATGGCGCTGGTGCGCCGCGTGCGCGACGAGTTCCCCGGGCTGGAGACCGAGGAGCTTCTGATGGAACACCGGCGCACCGTGGAAAAATTCATGCGCCGGGGCGAGGCCATCTGCGCGGTGCAGGACGGTTTGGTCGTGGGCGCGCTGCTCTATTCCGTGAAAAAGGGGCTGCTGTGCTTTCTGGCGGTGCACCCGGACGCGCGCAGGCGCGGCATTGCGCGGGAAATGGTGCAGCGGATGCTCCGGGAGATGCCGGGCGAGGTGCGCGTGCAGACCTTCTGCGAAGGCGACGAGCGCGGGCGCGCGGCGCGGCCCTTCTACCGGTCGCTGGGCTTTGTGCCCGACCGGCTGTCGGACTACAACGGCTATCCGGAGCAGGACTTTGTGTTGAAGAGGTGAATGGTTCCATCCATGAGCACGGTTTTCTATGTATTGCTGGCGATACTGGTGCTGGGCGTGTGCATTTTCGTGCATGAGCTGGGGCACTTTCTGGCGGCGCGCGCCTGCGGGCTGCGGGTGCAGGAGTTTGCGATCGGTATGGGGCCTGCCATCTTCCACCGGCGCGGCAGAGACGGCACCGAATACTCGCTGCGCGCCTTCCCCATAGGCGGCTTCTGCGCGTTCGTGGGGGAAAACGCCGACGACGAGGCGGAGGATCCCGACAACATCAACCTAAAGCCCGCGTGGCGGCGGCTGGTGATGACGGTGGCCGGCCCCGTGATGAACTTCGTGCTGGCGCTGGTGATGGCGGTGGTGCTGATGGCGGCGGTGGGCGAGTACGCGCTGGTCAACCGCATCGACACCGTGACGGAGGGCTCGCCTGCGCAGTCGGCGGGCATCGAGGTGGGCGACGAGATCGTCGGCGTGAACGGCACGCTGTACGGTACTGCCGACGAGATCAGCGCCGCCATCCGCGACACGGGCGAGGACGACGTGCTGCTGACCATAAGGCGCGGGGAGGAGACCTTTGACGCGCTGGTGGGCAAGCAGTACGACGAAGAGAGCAGCCGGTATCTGATGGGCGTGACGTTCGGCACCGAGCGCGTGCGCGTGGGCTTCTTTGCCGCGGTGAGCCGCTCCTTCTCCTACTGCGTGGAGCTGCTCAAGACCATGGTACAGACGCTGGGCAGCATGTTCACGCAAAAAGAGGTGCTGGACTCGGTGGCAGGGCCGGTGGGCACGGTGAGCATGGTGACGGAGCTGTCCAAGCAGTCCTTTGCGCAGAGCTTTACCGCGGGCGTGACGATGGTCATCAACCTGCTGGTCATCATCTCGATGAACCTGGGGCTGATGAACCTGCTGCCGCTGCCCGCGCTGGACGGCGGGCGCGCGGTGCTGCTGCTGGTGGAGACGGTCACGGGCAAGCATCTGTCGCGCAAGGCCGAGGCCATTGTGCACTTTGCGGGCCTTGTGGTGCTGATGGGACTGATCGTGCTGCTGACGGGGCGCGATATATTGAGAATATTTGGGGTGAACGTATGATGAGAAGAAAGTCCAGGGCCATCCATGTTGGGGCTGTGACCATCGGCGGCGACGCGCCGGTGAGCGTGCAGTCCATGACCAACACCGACACCCGCGACGCGATGGCGACGCTTTCGCAGATCGAATCGCTTGCCAAGGCGGGCGCGGATATTGTGCGCGTGTCGGTGTACGACGAGCAGTGCGTGCAGTCGGTGCGCAAGCTGGTGGACTATTCCCCCGTGCCGCTGGTGGCGGACATCCACTTTGACCACAAGCTGGCGCTGGGCGCGATGGAGAACGGCATCCACAAGCTGCGCATCAATCCCGGCAACATCGAGCGCAGCGAGGACGTGCGCCGCGTGGTGGACTGCGCAAAGCAGCACCACGTGCCCATCCGCATCGGCGTGAACACCGGCTCGCTGCCCAAGGACCTGGTGGAGGAAAAGGGCGTGACGGCCGAGGCGATGGTGGAGGCCGCGATGCGCCATGTGCGGATCCTTGAGGCCTGCGGCTTTTACGACATCGCGCTGTCGCTCAAGGCGTCCGACGTGCGGCTGAACGTGGAGGCCTACCGCAAGATGGCCGCCATCTGCGATTATCCGCTGCACCTGGGCGTGACCGAGGCCGGGCGTAGAGGCATGGGCAACGTCAAGAGCGACATCGGCATCGGGTCGCTTCTGCTGGACGGCATCGGCGACACCATCCGCGTGTCGCTGTCGGGCGATCCCGTGCCCGAGGTGGCCGCGGGCATCAATATCCTGCGCGCCATCGGCCTGCGCCGCGACGCGGTCAACATCGTCTCCTGCCCCACCTGCGGGCGCAAGTGCATGGACGTCGAGTCCATCGCCAAGGAAGTGGAGAAGCGGCTGGCGGGCGTGGAGCTGCCCATCACCGTGGCCATCATGGGCTGCGTGGTCAACGGCCCCGGCGAGGCGCGGCAGGCCGACATCGGCATCGCGGGCGGCGGCTCGGCGGGCGCGCTGTTCCGCCACGGCATGCTGGTGCGCCGCGTGCCCAAGGAGCAGCTGCTCGACGCGTTGATGGAGGAGATCGCCGCCATCGCAAAGGAAATGGGCAAGGACATCTGATGAAATCAACCGGCACGGGAGAAGGGAGCGTGAGCGCATGCCGGAGCCGAACTGGAGAGAGGAACTGAAGAAGGCCGCGCCGAACGCGCCGGTGGATCTGCTCACGCTGGAGCGCGTGTCGGTGCACAAAAGGAGCGGGCGCATCCTGGTGCGCTTTCAGGCGACGGACGTGCTGCGCAAGGAGCAGTACGCGGCCCTGCGCGCGGGGCTGACGGCGATGTTCGGCAGGAAGAAGGGCGTCAGCGTGGAGGTGGCGGTCAGCTGCCCGACGCTGGCGGACGACTTCATGCGCGCGCCGGAGAAGTACGCCGCGTGGCTCAACGAGTCGCTGGTGGGGCAGATGCCGTCGGCAAAGCCGCACCTGGACGGCGCGGAGTGGGCGGTGGAGGGCAACACCGTGACGCTGACCGTGCGCGCCAAGATCGCCGCCGACCTGCTGCTGATGCGCGGCATGGACGAAAGAATCGCGCAGATGATCAAAAACGTGTTCCAGCGCGAGGCGGCGGTGCAGATCATATCGCGCGAGCAGGAGATCAAGCTGGAGCAGTACCTCGAGGAGCGCAAGAAGCTCGACGAGGAGATGATCGCGCGCATGGGCGAGCTGCCCAAGGAAAAGAAAAAGGTGGACGGCCCGCGCGTGCTCTACGGCCGCAAGATCTCGCAGAGCAAGAACGATCCCATCGGCGAGCTGAGCGAGACCAGCGGACGCGTGTGCGTGGAGGGCTTCGTGCTCAAGACCATCGAGAGCAAGGAACTCAAGGGCGGCTTCAAGACGCTGGTGACCTTCGGCGTGACGGACTACACCGGCTCCATCCTTTGCAAGGTGTTCCTCAACACCGAGCAGGGCGAGGGCAAGGAGATTTCCGGCCTCAAGCCCGGCATTCGCGTCAAGGTGCGCGGCGCCTGCCAGTGGGACAACTTCTCCAAGGAGATCTCGCTGATGGCGGACGACGTGCAGCAGATGCCCTGGGAGCCGCGCAAGGACGAGGAGCCCGTCAAGCGCGTCGAGCTGCACCTGCACACGCAGATGTCCAACATGGACGGCGTCACCTCCGCGGCCGACCTCATCAAGCGCGCCGCCGACTGGGGCCACGAGGCCATCGCCATCACCGACCACGGCGTGGTGCAGGCCTACCCCGAGGCGTTTGACACCATCAAAAAGCTCAAAAAGAGCGGCAAAAACATCAAGCTCATCCCCGGCATGGAGGGGTACCTCATCGATGACAGCGGCGTCATCGTATCCAACCCCGACGACGGCCCCATCGGGCGGGAATACGTGGTGCTGGACATCGAGACCACCGGCCTGCACGCGGGCAAGGACCGCATCATCGAGATCGCCGCGGTCAAGATCGGCATGGACGACAAGATCGTGGACGAGTACCACACCATGGTCAACCCCGGCATGCGCATCCCGCCCGAGACCATCAAGGTGCACAACATCACCGACGACATGGTCGCCGGCGCGCCCTCCGTGGGCGAGGTGATGCCTGCGCTGGCGGAGTTCTGCCGCGGACACGTGGTCTGCGCGCACAACGCGTCCTTTGACATCGGCTTCTTACGCATCGACGCGGAGAAGGCGGGCGTGGAGCTGCCCGAGACCGTGCTGGACACGCTGCCGCTGGCGCGCGCCGTGCTCAAGGACTTAAAGCGCCACAAGCTGGACATCGTCTGCAAGCGGCTGGGCGTCAAGCTCGACACCCATCACCGCGCGCTGTTCGACACCCGCGCCACCGCGCACATGCTGGTCAAGCTCCTGGAGCTGGCGCGCGACGAGCAGGGCGTGGCCACGCTGCGCGACCTGAACGCCCGGCTGGGCGAGGGCGTGGCGGCGGCGGGCACGTCGTACCACATCGTGCTGCTGGCCAAGGACCGGACGGGCCTGGAGCACCTCTACCGCCTGATCTCCGACGCGCACCTCAAGCACTTCGACCGCCGCCCACACATCCTCAAGAGCGAGCTGAAAAAATACCGCGAGGGGCTGATCGTGGGCTCCGCGTGCGAGGCGGGCGAGCTGATCCGCGCGATGGTGGAGGGCAAATCCGAGCGCGACATCGAGCGCATCGCGTCGTTCTATGATTATCTTGAGATCCAGCCTACCGGCAACAACGCGTTTATGGTGCGGCAGGGCATCATCAAGGACGAAAAGGGCCTGCAGGAGCTCAACAAGCGCGTGCTGCGGCTGGGCGACAAGCTGGGCAAGCCCGTCTGCGCCACCTGCGACGTGCACTTCATGGACCCCGAGGACGCCGTGTTCCGCGAGATCCTGATGACGGGCATGGGCTTTGATGACGCCGACCAGCAGGCGCCGCTCTACTTCCGCACCACGCGCGAGATGCTGGACGAGTTCGCGTACCTCGGCGACCGCGCGCAGGAGGTTGTCATCGACAACCCGCGAAAGATTGCGGACATGGTGGGCGAGGTCAAGATGTTCCCCAAGCACCCGCGCGACGAGGAGACCTTCCAGCCCCAGCTGCCCAACGCCGAGCAGGAGATCGAGCGCATGGCGTGGGAGAACGCCCGCGCCCTCTACGGCGACCCGCTGCCCGAGATCGTGTCGGCGCGGCTGGAGCGCGAGCTCAAGTCCATACTCGGCCACGGCTTTGGCACGCTGTACTATTCGGCGCATCTGCTGGTCAAAAAGTCCAACGAGGACGGCTTCCTCGTGGGCTCGCGCGGCTCGGTCGGCTCCTCCTTTGCCGCCACCATGTGCAACATCACCGAGGTCAACCCGCTGCCACCGCACTACGTCTGCCCCAACTGCCAGTTCTCCGACTTTGACGTGGACGTGCACACCTATCCCTGCGGCATCGACCTGCCCGAGCGCAAGTGTCCCCGCTGCGGCGCCGACCTCAAGCACAACGGCTACGACATCCCCTTTGAGGTGTTCCTGGGCTTCAACGGCGACAAGGTTCCCGATATTGATCTGAACTTCTCGGGCATCTATCAGCACCGCGCGCACGAGTACGTCAAGGAGCTGTTCGGCAAGGGGCAGGTGTTCAAGGCGGGCACCATTGGCACCTTGGCCGAAAAGACCGCCTATGGCTACGTCAAGAAGTGGTGCGAGGAAAAGGGGCACCGCGCCACGTCGGTTGAGATGGACCGGCTGGTGCAGGGCTGCGTGGGCGTCAAGCGCACCACCGGCCAGCACCCGGCGGGCATGGTCATCGTGCCGGACGAGTACACCATCTACCAGTTCTCGCCCATCCAGCACCCCGCCGACGACAAGACCAGCGACATCGTCACCACGCATTTCGACTTCGGCTCGCTGCACGACATACTGGTCAAGCTCGACGTGCTGGGTCACGACGACCCCACCATGATCAACATGCTCGAGCGCCTGACGGGCATCAAGGCCACCGAGCTGCCCCTCAACGACCCCAAGGTGCTGGGGCTGTTCTCCAGCCCCGAGCCGCTGGACCTCGCGCCCAACCAGATCCGCGGCGTCACCAAGGGAACGTTGGGCATCCCGGAGTTTGGCACCAAGTTCGTCCGGCAGATGCTGGAGGACACCAAGCCCTCCTCCATGGCTGAGCTGATCCGCATCTCCGGCCTGTCCCACGGCACCGACGTATGGCTCAACAACGCGCAGGACATGATTCTCTCGGGCGTGTGCAAGCTCAACGACTGCTTCTGCACCCGCGACGACATCATGAACTACCTGATCTCCATGGGCGTGGCGCCCAAGATGGCGTTCACCACCATGGAGGCCGTGCGAAAGGGCCGCGGCCTCACCCCCGAGATGGAGGCCGCGATGCGCGAAAAGAACGTGCCCGAGCACTACATCGATTCGTGCAAGAAGATCAAGTACATGTTCCCCAAGGGCCACGCGGCGGCCTACGTGATGATGGCGCTGCGCGTTGCGTGGTTCAAGGTCTACCGCCCGCTGGAATACTACGCCACGTTCTTTACCGTCCGCGCGGACAACTTCGACGCCATCCTGATGCTGGGCAGCCCCGAGGAGCTGGACGCCGAGATGAACCGCATCGACAAGCTGAACAAGTTCGAGCGCACCGCCAAGGACGACGACACCTACACGCTGCTCGAGCTGGTCTACGAGATGCGCGCCCGCGGCTTCGACTTCCTGCCCGTGGATCTGTACAAGTCCACCGCGGACGAGTTTATCATCGAGGACGGCAAGATCCGCCCACCCTTCAACCGACTGCCCGGCGTGGGCGGCGCCGCGGCCGAGACGCTCTACGCCGCCTGCCGCCAGGCCGTGGAGGAAAACCGCCCCTTCATATCCGTGGAGGACCTGAAGGCACGCGCCGCAGCCTCCTCAGGCACCATCGAGCAGCTGCGCCTGGCCGGCGCGCTGGGCGGCCTGCCCGAGACCTCGCAGGTCTCCCTGTTCTGACAAAACTGCACAGACCCCTCAAAATACGCCGGTGCACAGCAGGCTGCACCGGCGTTCTTTTGTGCTGCGGCGTGGCGCAGAGCTTATAGTTAGTTGTGACAACGTATTATTCTTTATACATTATTCACAGAAATTTCCTGTTAATTTTCTATAACAGTGCTCTATTTGTGTAATTTGTGGTGTATACTCATTATATGTCGAATTGTATGCTTTTTTTGTGTGACGAGGAGAATTTTGTCGTATGATACGAATCGGCCTGGACGTGGGGTCCACCACACTCAAATGCGTTGTGCTCTCCGAGCGCAATGAGATCATATACAAGGATTACCAGCGGCACTATTCGCAGATCACCCAGAAGGCCGCGGCCATGCTGCGCGCCATCCATGCGCAGCTGCCGCAGGAGCACCGGGTGCAGCTGTGCATCTCGGGGTCGGCGGGCATGGGCTTTGCCGAGGGCATGGGCATCCCCTTTGCGCAGGAGGTCTACGCCACGCGCGTGGCCATCCGCCGCGAGCTGCCCGAGACCGACGTGGTCATAGAGCTTGGCGGCGAGGACGCCAAGATCCTGTTCACCTCGGGCAACATCGAGGTGCGCATGAACGGCTCCTGCGCGGGCGGCACCGGCGCGTTCATCGACCAGATGGCAACGCTCCTGCGCGTGGAGCCCGACCAGATGAACGAGCTGTCCAAGCACAAGAACAAGATCTACTCCATCGCGTCGCGCTGCGGCGTGTTCGCCAAGTCCGACATCCAGCCGCTGCTCAACCAGTGCGCGCGCAAGGAGGACGTCTGCGCGTCCATCTTCACCGCGGTGGTCAACCAGACCATAGCCGGCCTTGCGCAGGGCCGCGAGATCGCGGGGCACGTGGTGTACCTGGGCGGCCCGTTGACCTTCTTTTCCGAGCTGCGCGCCGCCTTTGACGAGGCGCTGGGCACGCAGGGCCTGCTGCCCGAAAACTCGCTGTACTTCGTGGCGCTGGGCGCGGCGCTGCAGGCCGACGGCGAGCCCTTCGACATGGAGAGCATCACCAAAAAGATAGAGAATTACAGCGCGCGGGGCACCTACGTGGGCTGCCGCCCGCTGTTTGAGAGCAAGGAGGAGTACGAGGCCTTCTGCGACCGCCACGGCCGCGACGAGATGACCGTCACGGGCGCCTTGCAGCCCGATAACCTGGCCGTCATCGGTATCGACGCGGGCTCCACCACCGTCAAGGCCGTGGTGCTGGATTCGCAGGACAACGTCGCCTTCTACCGCTACATGCCAAACAGCGGCAACCCCGTGCCGCTGGTGCGCACCTTCCTGCAGGACGTCTACCGCAAGTTCCCCGGCATCAAAATTCAGGCGGCGGCCTCCACCGGCTACGGCGAGGAGATCATCAAGAACGCGTTCCACGCCGACTGCGGCATCGTCGAGACCATCGCGCACTTTACCGCCGCCAGCAAGTTCGACCCGC
Source organism: Candidatus Spyradocola sp. (assembly GCA_034113365.1). Lineage (GTDB taxonomy): Bacteria > Bacillota > Clostridia > Christensenellales > UBA1750 > Spyradocola. Next base: position 72,343 of record JAXEXP010000158.1, on the reverse strand, counting down.
AGGTGGACTTCATCATCGACATCGGCGGGCAGGACATCAAGTGCTTCAAAATCAAGAACGGCGTCATTGACAACATATTCCTCAACGAGGCCTGCTCCTCGGGCTGCGGCAGCTTCCTGCAGACCTTCGCGGGCGCGCTGGGGTATACCATCGAGGACTTCGCCCAGAAGGGCCTGTTCGCCGACAAGCCCGTGGACCTGGGCTCGCGCTGCACGGTGTTCATGAACTCCTCCGTCAAGCAGGCGCAGAAGGACGGCGCGTCCATCGAGAACATCTCGGCGGGGCTGTCCATCTCCGTGGTCAAGAACGCGCTGTACAAGGTCATCCGCGTGGGCAGCGTCGAGGAGCTGGGCCGGCACATCGTGGTGCAGGGCGGCACGTTCTTAAACGACGCCGTGCTGCGCGCCTTTGAGCAGGAGATCGGCCGCGACGTCATCCGCCCCTCGCTGGCGGGGCTGATGGGCGCGGTGGGCGCCGCGCTCTACGCCCGCGCGCACCGCAGGGAGGGCGGCAGCTCCCTGCTCACCGCCGAGGAGCTGGAGGGCTTCACCCATCAGGTGCAGGCCGTCACCTGCAAGGGCTGCACCAACCACTGCCGCCTGACCATCAATACCTTCGCCGACGGCAAGAAGTTCATCGGCGGCAACCAGTGCGCCAAGCCGCTGGCCACCCAGCGCAGCGCCGAGCGCTACAACCTCTATGACTACAAGCGCGAGCAGCTTGCGCAGTTCGGCGACAAGCCCGGCACGCGGCAGACCATCGGCCTGCCCATGGGGCTGAACTTCTACGAGCTGCTGCCCTTCTGGCACACCTTCTTTACCGACCTGGGCTTCGGCGTCAAGCTCTCGCCCAAGACCACCAAGCAGCTCTACCACCTGGGGCAGGCGTCCATCCCGTCGGACACCGCCTGCTATCCCGCCAAGCTGATGCACGGCCACGTGCAGGCGCTGGTGGACGCGGGCGTTGACGCCATCTTCTACCCCTGCATGAGCTACAACTTCGACGAGCACCTGGGCGACAACCACTACAACTGCCCCGTGGTGGCCTACTACCCCGAGGTCATCATCTCCAACATGAAGAGCGTCAAGTCCGTGCGCTTCATCAAGGACTACGTGGGCATCCACCGCCCGTACGACTTCCCCAAGAAGATGTGCGCCATCCTGCAGCGCGAGTTCGGGCAGGACATCACGCTGCCCATGGTGCGCCGCGCGGCGAAAAAGGCCTACGCCGCCTATGACGAGCACATGCGCAAGGTGCGGGACAAGGGCGAGGAATACCTGCGTTTGGCGCGCGAGCGCGGCCTGCCCGTCATCGTACTGGCCGGGCGGCCCTACCACCTGGACGGCGAGATCAACCATGGCATCGACGGGTTTATCGCGGATTCCGGCGCGGTGGTGGTGTCAGAGGATTCGCTGGGCGACGAGTACGTCAAGGCGCCCACCACGGTGCTCAACCAGTGGACCTACCACTCCCGCCTCTACGCCGCGGCGCGGTTCATCGCGCAGTCGGGCGATCCGCACATCAATCTGGTGCAGCTGGTGTCCTTCGGCTGCGGTGTGGACGCCATCACCACCGACGAGGTGCGCCGCATCCTCGAGGGCAGCGACCGCATCTACACGCAGATCAAGATCGACGAGATCACGAACCTGGGCGCGGTGAAGATCCGCCTGCGCTCGCTGTTCTCGGCCATCGGCGAGAAGGGAGGCTATGCAAATGGCTGACGAAGCCTCGCGCATCCTGTTCACCAAGGAGATGCGCAAAACCTATAAACTGCTCTGCCCCAACATGGCGGACATCCATTTCCACATCCTGCAGAAGGTGTTCTGCGCCAGCGGCTACGACGTGGAGCTGCTGACCAACACCGACCAGACCGTCATCGACGAGGGGCTCAAATACGTCCACAACGACATCTGCTACCCCGCGCTGCTCACCATCGGGCAGATGATCGCGGCGCTCAAGTCGGGCAAGTACGACCTGGACCACGTCGCGCTGCTGATGACGCAGACGGGCGGCGGCTGCCGCGCCTCCAACTACATCTTCCTGCTGCGCAAGGCGCTCAAAAAAGCGGGCATGGGGCAGATCCCCGTCATCTCCGTCAACCTCTCGGGCATGGAGAAGAACCCCGGCTTCAAGATCACGCTGGGGCTGCTGCGCCGCGCGCTGGCCGCGCTGGTCTACGGCGACATGCTGATGCTGCTGAGCAACCAGACCCGCCCCTATGAGGTCACAGCGGGGCAGACCGACGCGCTGGTGGACCGCTGGGTGGACGACGTCTGCGAGCAGTTCGGCCGCAAACGCGGCTATACCTCGCGCGACATCCACGACAACCTGCGCGGCATGGTGGATTCCTTCGAGCGCATCGAGATCTGCCACACCGAGAAGGTCAAGGTGGGCATCGTGGGCGAGATCTACGCCAAATACTCCGCGCTGGCCAACAACAACCTCGAGCTGTTCCTGCGCTCGCAGGACTGCGAGGTCAACGTGCCCTCGCTGATGGGCTTCATGCTCTTTAAGGTGGACAATCGCCTCGAGGACATCAAGCTCTACGGCGGCAATCCCTTCAAGAAGCTGTTCGTGCAGGTGCTGTTTGGTTACCTCAAGGTGTTTGAGACCTATACGCTCGACGCGCTGCGCGAGTCCACCCGCTACCATACCCCCGCGTCGTATCTGGAGATCAAGGAGATGGTGAAGCCCCTCATCGGCTACGGCTGCAAGATGGGCGAGGGCTGGTTCCTCACGGGCGAGATGATCGAGCTGATCCAGGGCGGCTACGGCAACATCGTCTGCGCGCAGCCCTTCGGCTGCCTGCCCAACCACATCGTGGGCAAGGGCAAGATCCGCCAGATCACCGAGATGTACCCCCAGGCCAACATCGTGCCCATCGATTACGACCCCGGCGCGACCAAGGTCAATCAGGAAAACCGCATCAAGCTGATGCTGTCCGTGGCGCGCGAACGTCTCTCCGGCGCCGAGCGGGACGCCTGACGGCGGCGGACGCGGGCGGCGGCTGCGCAAAATCTTTTTGCTGCGCAGCCGCCGCCTTTTGTTCTGCGCTGCGGAACAATGCGCTGAAAATGCCGTTTTCAAGGGTTTTTTGTTCTGTTTCCTATCATTTGCGGACAAGGGAAATAATCTTCATATTTTTGTATATGATAAAATCATATAATTGACAATGCGCGGAAAAGCCCTTATAATAACCACTGTAAACAAAAGAGCATGCTGTTCAAATCACGACAGCGACTTTTTCAAACGCCGGTCGGAAATCGGTTGGAGAAAAGGTAAAATGTCTCAATAAAAAGATATAAAAACATAAATATGCCGTGCGGTGGCGCAGATGGAAGGCCCATTGCAGAACAACGGCAGCGGGGGGTGCCATCAATACATATACGATGGCCTGCGCGGTAACAAAAGGGTTGCCGCGCAATTTTTTTATGCGAAAGGGGAGCGCTGAGATGACGAAGATGAAGGACTGGAAGGTGGGCGCGTCCACCGCGTGCGTGCGGCAGGCGACGCCGCAGCTGGTGCGCGCCTATGCCGAGGCGGGGCTGGAGGCGATGGAGATCTCGCTGCCGTGGGACCGCTACGGCGAGGTGGACTTTGCCGCGATGGCGCAGGCGTCGCGCGAGACGGGCGTGGAGCTGTGGAGCCTGCACCTGCCCTACGACAACGCCGTGGCCATCGCCCACGCCGACCCCGCGGTCCGGCAGCGCGCGCTTGCGATGGATTCCGAGCTCATCCGCAGGTGTGGCGACGTAGGCATCCGCCATTGCGTGATCCACCCCGGCACCGAGCCCACCGCCGACTCCGACCGCCCCGCGCGCCTTGTCGAGGCCGCGGAGAACCTGCATGCGCTGGCCGAGCTGGCGCTGACACAGGGCGTTACGCTGTGCGTCGAGGAGCTGCCGCGCACCTGCCCGGGCAACTGCTCCGAGGAAATGGCGCAGCTGCTGGCCGCCCACCCCGCGCTGCGCAGCTGCTTTGACACCAACCACCTGCTGCGCGAGACGCACGAGCACTACCTGCGCGCCATCGGCCCGAAGGTGGTCACGCTGCATGTGTCGGACTACGACTTTGTGGACGAGCGGCATCAGCTGCCCGGCGAGGGCAGCATCGGCTGGAAGGCGATCATCGCGCAGCTGGAGGCGCTGGACTACGCGGGGCCGTGGATGTACGAGCTGTCGCTCAAGCCTTCTCCCGGCCGCAGAACGGGCCGCGAGCTGACGCTGCGCGACCTTGCGGACAACTACAAAGCGCTGTGCGCGCTGTAACAAAGCGCGGAGCCGTCTCGTTATTGACTAATGGTGGAAGAAACTGAGAGGAAAGGTCGCAAATTCCATGAGCAATACGAGACTGAAGGTAAACAATCGGGTGAGATGGACCATCTCCCTGATCTGCATTCTGCTGATCCTGCTGGCGGGCGCGGCGGCGACGGTGGCCTGCGTGCGCCCCGACTGGGTGTCCGGCGTCAAAAAGGCGCTGACCCGACAGAACCGCACCGTCACCGTGACGACCGACGAGAACTTCCCCTACAGGCAGAGCGGCGACGAGCTGACGCGCATCGTGTCGGCGCGCTTCCCGCTGGAGGAGGACTATGTGCCCGGCGACCTGACCAACCTCTACGAGCACAAGGACCGCGCCTTTGAGCTGGCCCGGGTCAGCATCGATCTGCGCATGCCCGCCTACGAGGCCGCGCAGGCGATGTTCACCGCGGCCAAAGAAGATGGCGTTTCGGACTTCATCATCTCCAGCGGCTACCGCACGCGCGAGTACCAGCAGACGCTCTACGAGGAGAGCGACACCGGCTACGTCAACGCCCCCGGCGAGAGCGAGCACGAGTACGGCCTGACCTTTGACGTGACCACCCGCACCGACAAGGCGGACTTTGCTCAGACGCCGCAGTTTGCGTGGCTCAGCGAACACTGCTGGGAGTACGGCTACATCCTGCGCTACCCCGAGGGCAAGGAGGCGCTCACCGGCGTGCCCTATGAGTCGTGGCACTACCGCTACGTCGGCAAGGAGGCCGCAAAGGTCATCCATGAAAACGGCTGGTGCCTGGAGGAGTACGCCGCGCTGAACTGATGGCGCCGCGCCCCCTGTACAACTGCGTCCGCGCTGTGGTATAATGGGGCGTAGCAGAACCTTTTTCACCGACACAGAACACAAGGGGGAACGAGACTATGAGAATGAACCGGCTGGGCAACAGCGACCTGATCGTATCCGCCGTCGGCGCGGGCACCTGGGCGATGGGCGGCGACTTCTTCGGCGCCACCGACGACAAGAAGTGCGTCGACTCGCTGTGCGCGTCGCTGGACCACGGCGTCAACCTGATCGACACCGCGCCCATCTACGGCCGCGGCCACTCCGAGGAGCTGGTGGGCAAGGCCATCAAGGGCCGCAGAGACAAGGTCGTGCTCGCTACCAAGGTGGGCCTGGCCTACGGCGCCCATCCCAACGGCGGCAAGGGCCGCTGCTTAAAACCCGAGGGCATCGCGTGGGAGATCGAGCAGTCCCTGCGCCGCCTGGGCACCGACTACATCGACCTGTACCAGATCCACTGGCCGGACGCCGACACCCCCATCGAGGAGTCGATGGAGGCGCTGCTCAAGCTGCAGAAGCAGGGCAAGATCCGCTACATCGGCGTGTCCAACTTCGACGTGCCGCTGCTGGAGCGCACGCTCGGCTGTGGGCAGATCGTCTCCACCCAGCCGCAGTACAGCCTGCTCGAGCGCGACATCGAGAAGGACGTGCTGCCCTTCTGCCGCGAGAAGAACCTCGGTGTGCTCTCCTACGGTTCGCTGGGCGCGGGCGTGCTCACCGGCAAGTTCAAGGAGCCCCCGAAGCCCGAGGAGGGCGATAAGCGCGCCGGCTTCTACCCCTTCTTTGAGGAGCCCTTCTGGTCCAAGACGCAGGAGCTGCTAAAGACTTTGCGTGAAATCGCAGAGGCGCACGGCAAGCCCGTGGCGCACGTGTCCATCAACTGGGTCTCCCAGCAGCCCGGCATGACCAGCGCGCTGACCGGCTCCAAGAACGTCGATCAGGCCATCATGAACGCCGAGGCGGGCGATTGGGACCTGACCGCTGAGGAGCTGGCCGCCATTGACGCCGCCTACGACCGCATCTTCCGCGCGTAAACCACAACCGCATTTTCCGTGCAGGGCGCAACGGGGCGCAGAGCCGCCGCACCGCGCCCTGCGCTTTGCTTTTTTTTGACAGAATGGAGGAAACCGCCATGCCGCTGCGCATCGCCGCGCCCGGGGACGCCCCCGCGCTGCTTGCCATCTACACGCCCTACGTCACGGGCAGCTGCTATACCTTTGAGACCAAACCGCCCACCGAAGAGGAGTTCCGCGAGCGGATGCGCGGCATCCAGCGCTTCTTCCCCTATCTCGTGCTGGAGGAGAATGGCGAGATTCTGGGCTATGCCTACGCGCACTTCTTCCACGAGCGCAGGGCGTACCAGTGGCTGTGCGAGACCACCATCTACGTCCGCCAGGACTGCCATAGAAACGGCTGCGCAACCAGGCTCTACAACGCGCTGCTGCGCATACTCGCTGTGCAGGGCTTCTGCGACGCGGTGGCGGTGCTGGGCTGCCCAAACCTGCCCTCCGAGCGCTTCCACGAGCACATGGGCTTCTCTCTTGCGATGACCTATCCGCAGGCGGGCTACAAGCAGGGCGCGTGGCACGACGTCAAATACTACGTAAAGCACCTGACCGCGCGGCAGGAGCAGCCCGCCGACCCCGTGCCTTTTGATTCGCTTGGAAAACAATGGCAGGACGTGCAGAAGCTGTCAGCCCGGGCGGAATAGCGCGCGGCGTGCGCGGACATACTAGCCTTGCAACCAAAGCAAGGAGGTAAAAGTTCATGCAGAACAAAGCAACCGGTCATCAGAGCATCAACTGCCATGTGGATTCCTGTGCCTACAACGACAAGCAGGCCTGCACCTGCACGCTGTCCGCCATCAACGTCAAGCCCTGCTGCGACTGCCACGACGGCAAGGCCGAGAACGAGACCAACTGCTCGAGCTACCGCGCCAAGTAAGCGCTGACGGTTTTCCCCAAAAAAGACAGGGAACTCGCCCAAAAGGACGGGTTCCCTGTTTGTCTTTGTCAGAGCTCCATGTTTTTCACTCAACAGATGATTGTTTCCGGGAGCAAACCATCAGCTGAATATGGTTATCCGATGCCGGTGTGCCGCTGAAATCTGCGCAGCAATCCATTACCTTCATGTTCAGCTCCCCGAAAATGGACTCTATTTCTTCCCGCGTATAAAGCCGGATCGGGTTGCCTTCCTGCATATCAGGCTTATAAAGCGGTTCGCCATAGGGATAGTCCACCTGACCGTAAATCAAAATCTTTTTCTTTGCATCCCATTCAAAGTTGGATAGGGTAAGGCACTTTTCTCCCGCTTCCCACAGTCTGCAGGGGAAATGGCTTTCCGCATAGCCTCCGTTCATGATGTCCATGAAGTGCTTTCCGCCCGGCTTCAGCGCGTTGGATACCACCTGAAAAATTTTCCGGTTTTCCTCCTCGTTTTCAAGGTAGCCTATGGCCCCGTCCGCCATGTTCAGCACGACGTCAAATTGCTCCGCAAAGGCAACGTCCCGAATGTCGGAGCAGATAAATCTGGCGTTCAGATTCTCCGCTTGCGCCTGCGCTGCGGCATACTCGATATAGGCCGGGGTAATGTCAACGCCCGTTACCTCAAAGCCCCGGCGCGCAAGCTCCAGGGAATGACGGCCAAATCCGCAGGCCAGGTCCAGTATGTTTTCATTCCCTTTCAGTTCCAGCTTCTCAATCAGAAAATCCACCTGACGAGCCGTATCTTCCACCCAGGACATATCCTGAATGCTCAGCGTCCAGATCTTCTTGTACCAGTCGCTTGCCATCGGTTTCATTGCAAACCTCCTTCTCCTCCCTCGTTTTTTCCCCGGGCTGCCAGACTGTCCAGCAGTGCATCCAGCTGCGTTTCGCCAAACACGTGGACGCCGTTTTGCAGCAGCAGTTCCGCGGCGACGCCATTGCCGTCGGTGAGCGTGCCCGTGTGCGTGCCGTCGTAGATGCGCCCGCAGCCGCAGGAGGGGCTTTTTTCTTTTAGAAGCGCCAGCGTGCAGCCCGTCAGCTGCGCCAGACGCAGCGCCTCCTGCGCGCCGCGCTCGTACTGCGCGGTGACGTCCGTTCCGTCGCGCGTGACGACGCGGTCGCCGCAGCGCTCGGCGGGGGTGCGCGGCGTGGGCAGCCCGCCCAGCTGTTCCGGGCAGACCGGCACCGGGTCGATGGCGTCCAGCAGGCGCTCCAGCCCCGGCAGCGGCTTGCTCGCGCCGTCGTAGCGGCACCGCGCGCCCAGCAGACACGCGCTGACCAGCACCCTCATCGCACGCAGCCCTCCTCGCCGGGCTTGATGTTGCTCTTGCCCGTGTAGCTTTCCGCCTCGATGCGGATGGTCACGATGCGGTCCACGATCTCCCCGCGGAACTGCGCTTCGCCCTCGTAGCCCAGGTGGCGCAGCAGCACCGTCAGCGAGCGCTCCTTCTCCTGCCGCGTCTGCTCGATCACCGCGCGGCCAAAGCCGACCACGCTGCGGTACTTCGCCGTCCACTTGTCCGTGGTGTCGCTGGGCACGATGCGCACCTGACGCGACACCTCAAAGCACACCTGCGGGTTGCGGCGCAGGATGTCCAGCTTTTCGCCCTCGTCGGCGCAGTGCAGGTGGAACGTCAGCCTGCCTTCGTCGTCCAGCGTGTAGCCGTAACTCATCGGCACCACATAGGGCATCCTGCCGTCCGCAAGGCCCAGGTGCAGGTGGTTTTCGCCCTCCAGTATGGTTCGGATGGCGGCAAGGTCGGTGATCTGTCGGTCGCTTCTTCGCATCGTAGGCTTCCTTTCTGTGTGTTACAGGCCGTACAGCGCGCTACCCTCGGTCAGCAGCGCCTGCCGGTACAGCTCGGTCACGTTGCGCACGGGCAGGACCATCCAGCGGCTCGCGCCCACGCGCATCTCCTGGATCAGCCCGCGCGCATAGGCGCGATCCTGAATGGTGTACCACGCCTTGATGGGCGGCTCGCCCGCCTCGATGAGCCATTCGTCCTCCGGGTAGCGGCGCAGCGCCTCGGCGGAGGGGGCGAAAACGTCGCGCACCTTCTGCGGCAGCGCGTCCTCGACGTAGTGCATCGCCGTCAGCCGGTAGATGTCCACGCCCATCAGCAGCGCTTTTCCGCCGTTGGCGATCACATAGTCCAGCCCGCCGGTCAGCGCCTCGCCCGCGTGTTTGCCCCACGCCGCCACGCGGAACACGCCGTCCGACACCACCGTGCCCTCCTGCACGCGGAACAGGTCGGCGATGGCGCCCATCGCGGTGCGCGGCGCGTCGGGCGGCAGGATGCGGATCCTGCTCGTCAGCCCCAGCGCCCTGTCCTCGTCCGTCAGCGGCACGGGCGGCGACAGGCGCAGCGCCGGCATGAACAGCGTGCCCTCCTCGGTCACCGCCTCCTTGAGCGCCGCTACCACGGTTTCCGCGCCGCCCTCCACGTGCCCGAAGCTGCTCAGCGAGCTGTGCACCTCCAGCACGTCCCCGGGACGCACGCCCAGCGCGCGCAGCGCGGCAAGCAGGTCGTTTTTCGTGACGTTTTCCATGAAAACCTCTCCTTTTGTGTGAAAAAATGGAATCCGAGCATACCAAAAAACGGGGAGGAATGTCAAGAATTATTTTTGAGAATCCCTAAAATTGTTCCTTCTGACGCTGTTTGCGCAGCGCATTGCGGCGCAGACCCGCCTCTTGCTCGGCCCGTTCCTCGTCGGTCTCGGCCAGCAGAGGGGGTACGGGAGTGGGATGCCCCTGCGCGTCCAGCGCCACCAGCACCAGATACGCGCGGTTGATCATGCTGCGCTGCCCGTCCAGCGCCTCGACGTAGGTGTCCACGCGCACCTCCATCGACGTGCGCCCGGTGCAGGTCACCACGCCCTCGATGGACACCGTGTCGTTGAGGTACGCGGGCGCCTTGAAGGACAGCGTGTCCACCGACGCGGTGGTCACGTTGCGCCCGGAATGCCGCCGCGCCGCCACGCCCGCAACGATGTCGATCCACTCCATCAGCCGCCCGCCGAACAGGCGACCTGCGCCGTTGATGTGCTCGTTGAGCACGATCTGCGTCTGCACCGTGCGTGACAGCCGCGCCGGCTTTGCTTCCATTGTCATAAGATCCCTCCGTTATGGCTGTTCCTGCGGAAAATCGATCCACGACCGCCGGTTTTTCTCCCGGCAGGGGATGGGCTCGGGCAGCGAAAAGGGGCGTCCCACCGTGAGCAGCGTGGCATAGCGGCTGGCCCGCTTGCGCTGCCGGAAATCCTCGCCCACGCACAGCGCATCGCCGTATCGCGCCCAGAATGCTTCGATGTCGCCGATCTCAATAAAATCGCACGCCGAAACCTCGAACCCGCCCACGACCGGCCCGCCGGAGCGCTTCAGCAGCACCGCATCTCCCGCCCTGACCCGATGCCACGGCGCGACGCGATGCCGCGCCAGGCGGGATTCCAGCGTCTTTTCCCCGGTGAAGATGCGGGTCAGATACGGCTCGACGCACACGGCGATGTGGATGCGCTCCGGCGGCAGTTCGCGCAAACGCGCCGCCCAGGACTCATCCCCGGCGTTCGTCAGCTGCGCCGCCGCCGCGTCGCGGATCGATAGAATAGCAAACATGGTTAGTTTCCGCACCCCCGACAGGCTGTATTCTGCAATCAGGTATACCAGAAACCGCCGCAAAATGCAACGCCCGGACGGGGAAAGCTCCCATCCGGGCGTAAAACGCGGTCTTTTACAGGCTGCGCGCGAGGCGCTCGAAGCGCTGCATGGCCTCGGCGGTCTTTTCGCGGGTGTTGAAGGCGGTCAGGCGGAAGAAGCCCTCGCCGTTCGCGCCGAAGCCCTCGCCGGGCGTGCCCACCACGTTGGCCTGCTCCAGCAGCTTGTCGAAGAACGTCCAGCTGTCCAGCCCGCCCGGGCAGCGCAGCCAGATGTAGGGCGAGTTGACGCCGCCGGTGTAGAAGATGCCCAGCCGATCCAGCGTGCCGGCCATGATGCGGGCGTTTTCCTTATAATAGGCGATGGACTCCATGCACTGGCGGTAGCCCTCGTCCGTGAACACCGCCTCGGCCGCGCGATGGATGACGTAGGGCGTGCCGTTGTACTTGGTGGTCTGGCGGCGCATCCACATGCGGTTGAGGCTCATGCCCTCGCGCACCAGCGCCTCCGGCACCACCGTCCAGCCGCAGCGCGTGCCGGTGAAGCCCGCCATCTTGGAGAAGGAGCACACCTCGATGGCACACTGCGCCGCGCCCTCGATCTCGTAGATGGAGCGGGGCAGCGCGGGATCGCCGATGAAGGCCTCGTAGGCCGCGTCAAAGAGCAGGATCGCGTCGTTTTTAAGCGCGTAGTCCACCCATTTTTTCAGCCCCTCGCGGCCGTACACCGCGCCGGGGGGGTTGTTGGGCGAGCAGATGTAGATGAGGTCTGCGCGGACGCTGTCGTAGGGCAGCGGCAGGAAGCCGTTCTCTACCGTGGCGTCGCAGTAGACCACGCGGCGGCCGGCCATGACGTTGGCGTCGACGTAGGCGGGGTAGACGGGGTCGGGGATGAGCACGGTGTTGTCCGCGTCGAACAGATCCAGCAGGTTGCCAAGGTCGCTCTTGGCGCCGTCGCTGATGAAGATCTCGTCGGGGGAGAGCATCACGCCGTGGCCCGCGTAGTAGCTCGCGATGGCCTCGCGCAGGAAGAAATAGCCCTGCTCGGAGGGGATGTAGCCGTGGAAGCCCTCGGGCGTACCCAGCTCGCGCGCGGCGTTGGCCATCGCCTCCACCACGGCGGGGCTGAGCGGGCGCGTCACGTCGCCGATGCCCAGGCGGATCACGTCGGCCTCGGGGTGCGCGGCGGTGAACGCCGACACTTTCTTTCCGATCGTGGAAAACAGGTAGCTGTCCTTGATGTTGCGGTAGTTTGCGTTGATGCGCATGGGGTTCCTCCTTGGATGTGTGTTTGCGGGGGGAGCGATCTTACTCGGGCTTGTCCAGCGAGGCGCGGATGAACTCGCGGAACAGCGGGTGCGCCTTGTTGGGGCGGGACTTGAACTCGGGGTGGAACTGCACGCCGATGTAGAAGCGCTTGCCGGGGATCTCCACGGCCTCCACCAGCCGCTCGTCGGGCGAGGTGCCCACCACGCGCAGGCCATGCGAGATGAACTCCTCGCGGAACGCGTTGTTGAACTCGTAGCGGTGGCGATGGCGCTCGGAGATGTCTGTGCGGCCGTAGACGCGCGCCATCAGCGTGCCGGGGACGATGCGGCAGGGGTACGCGCCCAGGCGCATCGTACCGCCCTTGGGCAGGTTGCCCTGCTGGTCGGGCATCAGGTCGATCACGGGATGGGCGCTCTCGGGCGCGAACTCGGTGGAGTGCGCGTCGGCGTAGTTCAGCACGTTGCGCGCGTACTCGATCACCGCGATCTGCATGCCCAGGCAGATGCCAAAGTAGGGAATGTCGTTCTCGCGCGCGTACTGCGCCGCCACCACCATGCCCGAGATGCCGCGGTCGCCAAAGCCGCCGGGCACGATGATGCCGTCCGCGTCCTTGAGCACCTCGTTCACGTTGTAGCTGGTCAGGTTCTCGGAGTCCACCCAGTCGATCGTAACGTTCGCGCCGTTTTCGAACCCGCCGTGGCGCAGCGCCTCGGCCACGGACAGGTAGGCGTCGTGCAGGCGCACGTACTTGCCCACCAGCGCGATGCGCACGGTCCGGGAGCGGTTGTCGATGCGGTGGAGCATCTCGTTCCACTCCGTCATGTCGGGCGCGGGCGCGTCAATGCCGAGCTCGCGGCACACGATGTCGGAGAAGTGGTTTTCCTCCAGCATGATGGGCGCCTGATAGAGGCTGGGCATGGTCAGGTTCTCGATCACGCAGTCGGGCTTGACGTTGCAGAACAGCGCAATCTTGTCGCGGATGTCCTGATCGATGGGCTCGTCCGAGCGGGTGACGATGATGTCGGGGAAGATGCCCATGGAGCGCAGCTCCTTGACGGAGTGCTGGGTGGGCTTGGACTTGTGCTCGCCGGAGGACTTGATATAGGGCACGAGCGATACATGGATGAACAGGCAGTTGCCGCGCCCCTGCTCAATGGACACCTGGCGGATGGCCTCGAGGAAGGGCTGGCTCTCGATGTCGCCCGTCGTGCCGCCGATCTCGGTCAGCACCACGTCGGCGCTGCTCTTTTCGCCCACCGAGTAGATGAAGTGCTTGATCTCGTCGGTGATGTGGGGGATGACCTGCACGGTCTTGCCCAGATAGTCGCCGTTGCGCTCCTTGGTCAGCACGTTCCAGTAGACCTTGCCGGTGGTCAGGTTGGAGTATTTGTTGAGGTTCTCGTCGATGAAGCGCTCGTAGTGGCCCAGGTCCAGGTCGGTCTCCGCGCCGTCGTCGGTGACAAACACCTCGCCATGCTGGTAGGGGCTCATGGTGCCGGGGTCTACGTTGACATAGGGGTCGAGCTTCTGCGCGATGACCTTCAGGCCGCGCATCTTGAGCAGGCGGCCCAGAGAGGCCGCCGTGATGCCCTTGCCCAGGCCGGAAACCACGCCGCCGGTGATGAAAATGTACTTGCTCATGGAAAAAACGCTCCTCTCGTGGCTGATTTATCACTAAAAAAAGGGGGAGAGATCCCCCTTGGCTATGGTTCGTAGATTTTGATGATGGACTGTGCGATCTGCATGCGCGTCTGCCTGCGGTCCATCGCCTGCTTTTCGATGTAGCGGTGCGCCTGCGGCTCCGTCATGGACAGATACTGAATCAGCGCGCACTTGGCGCGGTCCACCATGCGGATCTCGTCGATCTTCTTCTGCAGCTGCAGGTTTTCGGACTTGAGGCCCAGCACCCTGCGCCGCGCGGCCGTCACCATCTTGATGGCCTGGTAGAACATCGCCCGGCCGATGGGCTTGCCCAGCACCATCACACCCATGTCCTCCACCTTTTCCGCCACCTCGTCCGCGTTCTCAGCGCGCACGATCAGCAGTATGCCTGCGGAGGTATCCATCGAAAGGGTGGCCGAAAGACCGTCGCCGTATTCGTCGGACAGCGGCGCGTTGACGATGATCAGGTCGTATTCGATCTCAGCGGCCAGGCGTCTGGCCTCGCTGCCGCTGGATGCGGTGGTCAGTTTCATGGGCTGCGAGCCGTTCATCAGCTCCAGCAGCATCTGCCTGCCCTTGTCGCTGCTGGAGACCAGCAATGCGCTATCCATGCGCGCGTTCGCTCCTTTCCTGCCTTAAAAGCCCGGAGGGGACAAGGGATGTCAGTTGGGGCTGCGGGTGAGGTAGGCGTGCAGCGTCTGTGCGGGCAGCACCTTTTTAAGGAAAGACGATGCCGCGGCAAGCTCCGCCGCATGCTGCATGGAATCGGGCAGCGCATCGCCCGTGGGCGCGTCGGCAGGCGGCAGCGCAAGGCCGCGCTCCATGCCGTCCATGCCCGCCAGCAGCGTCAGCGCGTAGACGACGTAGGGGTTGCACAGGTTGTCGGGCGAGCGCAGCTCCACGCGCGCGTTGTCGCCCTGCGGCAGCGGCACGCGCACGATCTGCGTGCGGCCGCGCTGACTCCAGGCCACCGCCTTGGGCGCGTCGGGGTTGCCCAAACGCGCATAGGAGGCGGGCGTGGAGTTCAGGAACAGCGTCATCTCCGGCATGTGATGGAGGATGCCCGCGATGAAGGACTGCGCAGGCTGGGTCAGCTGCCCGTCCACGGGCGCGAACAGCGGGCGGCCGTCCTTGACCACGTTCAGGCTCAGGTGGAAGCCGCTGCCCTCGTGCTCGGGCATGGGCTTGGGGCCCATGTCGGCGTACAGGCCGTTGCGCGCGGCGATGGTGCCCACCAGGTTGCGGAAGGTCACGCAGTGATCCGCCGCCACCATGGGCTCCTCGGGCGCGATGGCGATCTCGTTCTGGCCGGGGCCCATCTCGTGGTGAGAGGACATCGGGCGGATGCCCATCTGCTCCAGGTTCAGGCAGATGTCGCGGCGCACGTTCTCGCCGCGATCGTGGGGCGCCACGTCCAGAAAGCCCGCGTTGTCGTGCGGGATGGCGGTGGGGTCGCCGTTTTCGTCCAGGCGGAAGAGGTAGAACTCGCTCTTTGCCGCGATGCGCGCCGTGATGCCCCGCTCCTGCGCCGCGCTCAGCGCCTGACGCAGGATCTGCCGGCCGTCCTGCTCAAAGGGCGTGCCGTCGGGGTAGGTGATGTCGCAGTAGAAGCGCGCCACGCGGCCCGTCTGCGGCCGCCAGGGCAGCACCTCCAGCGTGGAGGCGTCGGGGTGCAGCACCATGTCGTCGTGCGTGGCGGAGGAAAAGCCCCGGACCATCCCCGCGTTGAATGCGAGGCCGTATTCAAACGCGCGCGGCAGCTCCTCGGCCATGATGGCGATGTTCTTGAGCGTGCCGTAAATGTCGCAGAAGGCCAGGCGGATGAACTTGACGTCGTTCTCCCGCACAAACTGCAATACCTCCGTGTCGGTGTAACTCATGGTGCGCCTCCTTAATTGCCCCGCGTGGGGGATCCTGCCGAAACCAAACGGCATTAAAAAATTTACATCCAATTATACTGCGATCAGTTTTGCGTGTAAAGCTGTTTGTAAGGGTTATTTGTGTTAGGTTTCAGGCAAAAGAAGTTGTGATCCATAACGTTCTTGACGTCCAGCCCGAAGTGCTGGCAGAAGGGCAGCACGTACTTTTCGATGTCGGCCAGATCCTCCGCGCCGGCGCGGTGCGCCACCACCTGCGGGGGCAGGTCGTCGGGCAGCACGTCGCTGCGCAGGTAGATCACGCCGCCGTGCATGCCCGTTGCGCAGAACGCGTCCACCGGCGCGCGGCCCTCCGTGTCCAGTCCCAGCACCACGATGCGCCCGCCCGCCTGGTACTCGCCCAGGAAGCAGCCCGCCTCGCCGCCGATGACCACCGCGGGGATCTTGTCCTTATAGGCCTTCATGTGGATGCCCGCGCGGTAGCCCACGCTGCCGCGCACGAAGATGCGTCCGCCGCGCATCGCATAGCCCGTCGCGTCGCCCGAGGAGCCGTTTACGATGATGTCGCCGTCGTTCATGGTGTCGCCGGTGGCGTCCTGCGCGTTGCCGGAGACCTCAATGGTCGTGCCGTCCAGGTAGGCGCCCAGCGCGTTGCCCGGCACGCCCTCGATCACCAGATGCCGCCCCGAGGAGCCCGCGCCGATGTAGCGCTGCCCGCACACGTTTTCCAGCACGATGTCGCGGTCGTGCGTCTGCTCGATCTTCTCATTGACCTGGCGAAACGCCAGCCCCTTTACGTTGATGCGCGTCATCACACAACACCTCCCAGCTTCTTCCTGCGCGCGTCCGCGGCAAAGGCCATCAGCTGCGGCTTTTGCTTGATCAGCTCAAAGTCGATGGAGCACAGCGGCGTCTGCTCGCGCACCAGCGACGTGTAGATGCCCGCGCGCGCCACGTCCCCGATGAGGATGAAGCCTTTAAGCTTGCCGTCGCGCACCACCAGCCGCTTGTAGCTGCCGTTTTCGCGCGAGATGGAATCCTCGCCGTGCAGGTCGCCGCAGGTGGCGATGTGCAGCCCGAAGAAGCCGCCTGCGTTCATCGGGATGGCCTTGTCGTAGACCGCGTCGCCGCCCGCCATGTTCTTGCCCGCAACCTCGCCCTGCAGGTACGCATTGGGCAGCAGCGCGAGTATCTTGTCCAAACCGCTCGTGATGTCGTGGCTCACCGTGCAGTCGCCCGCCGCGTAGATGTTCTCCAGCGTCGTGCACTGGCGCTCGTCGGTCACGATGCCGCGCGCCACCTTGCCGCCCGCATCCTGCACCAGCTGCGCATTGGGCCGCACGCCCACCGCCAGCACCAGCACGTCAAAGTCCACCGTCGCGCCCGATTTCAGGTGCGCCGTGTGCGGCTCAAAGCGCGCCACGCTGTCGGAAAGATGGAAGGTGATGCCCTGTGCCTCCACATGCTTCTGCACAATTGCCGAGCCCTCTTCGTCCAG
The DNA here is from genome assembly GCA_034113365.1 of Candidatus Spyradocola sp. Taxonomy (GTDB): domain Bacteria; phylum Bacillota; class Clostridia; order Christensenellales; family UBA1750; genus Spyradocola. The sequence continues at coordinate 55,304 of JAXEXP010000158.1, read as the reverse complement.
CACGGCGGGAAGGATGCGCGGCGCAAGGTCCAGGATCGTCATTTCGCCGCACAGGTGGCGGATGCCCTCGGCGCACTTCATGCCGATCAGGCCCGCGCCCACGATCAGCACGCGGCTGTCGGGCTGAAGCGCCGCCATCAGCGCCCTGGCGTCGTCCAGCGTCATGAAGCTGAACTTGTTCTCCACCGTTTCCAGCCCCTCCATCGGGGGCACGAACGGCGAGGAGCCCGTCGCAACCAGCAGCCTGTCATAGGGAACCTTTTTGCCGTCCGCCAGCGCCACCGTGCGGGTCTGCCGGTCGATGGACACCGCCGTGCAGCCCAGCAGCGGCGTGACGCCGTTCTTTTCGTAGAAATCGTCGGGACGGTATTTCATGTGCGGCTCATCCGTCTTGCCCCAGGCAAGGTAGGAGATCAGCGGCCGGGAGTAGGTGTGGTGCGGCTCGGAGGAAATCAGCGTGATGCTGCCCTCCTTGTCCACCGAGCGGATGCCCTCCACGCCGCCCACCGCCGCCGCGGAGTTGCCGATGATGACGTATTTCATATGCTCACCTCTCCTCATACACGATGGCGCGGTTGGGACAGCCCGCCACGCACGCGGGCGCGCCGGCGGCGTTCTTCATGCACAGCTCGCACTTCTGCACGGGGCCTTCCTCGGTCGGCATGATGCAGCCGTAGGGGCAGGCCAGCACGCAGGTGTAGCAGCCCACGCACTTGTCCGGGTCGATGAAGATCGCGCCGTCCTGCTGGCTCAGCGCGCCGCTGATGCAGGACTTGACGCACAGCGGTTCGGTGCAGTGGCGGCAGGACACCGCGTAGCACACGCCGTCCTGCTCCTCCACCTGAATGCGCGGATGGATGGGCTTGTCCTTGAGAGCCTTGACCATGCTGTCGCTGCCGCTGTTGGCAAATGCGCAGTTGTACTCGCACAGGTGGCAGCCCAGACACCATTTTTCCTCTACATAGATGCGTTTCATATCCGTTCTGCCCTCCTTTATTCGCCCGCGTGCTTGACGCCCAGGATCTCAAGCTCCTTCTCGGTCAGCCCCACGCCGCGCAGCATCAGCCGGTTGCCGCGCATGGACTCGATGCTGTTGATGCCCATGCCGCCCATCATTTCCTTGATCTCGTGGTTCCACGCGGTCACCAGATTGATCAGCCGCTCGGAGCCGATGTCGGGGTTGAGGCGCTTGACCAGCTCGGGACGCTGCGTCGCGATGCCCCAGTTGCACTTGCCCGCCTGACAGGAGCGGCACAGATGGCAGCCCAGCGCCATCAGCGCGGCGGTGGCGATGTAGACCGCGTCCGCGCCCAGACAGATGGCCTTGACCACGTCCGCCGACGAGCGGATGGAGCCGCCCACGATCAGCGATACGTTGTTGCGGATGCCCTCCCCGCGCAGCCGCTGATCCACCGCCGCCAGCGCAAGCTCGATCGGGATGCCCACGTTGTCGCGGATGCGGGTGGGCGCAGCGCCCGTGCCGCCGCGGAAGCCGTCGATGGCGATGATGTCCGCGCCCGAGCGCGCGATGCCAGACGCGATGGCCGCCACGTTGTGCACCGCCGCGATCTTGACGATCACGGGCTTTTTGTAGTGCGTGGCTTCTTTGAGCGAATGCACCAGCTGGTGCAGATCCTCGATGGAGTAGATGTCGTGGTGCGGCGCGGGGGAGATGGCGTCGCTGCCCTCGGGGATCATGCGCGTGCGCGATACGTCGCCCACGATCTTGGCCCCGGGCAGGTGGCCGCCGATGCCGGGCTTTGCGCCCTGACCCATCTTGATCTCAATGGCCGCGCCCGCCTGCAGGTAGTCCTTGTGCACGCCGAAGCGCCCCGACGCCACCTGCACGATGGTGTTCGCGCCGTACTGGTAGAAGTCCTCGTGCAGGCCGCCCTCGCCGGTGTTGTACAGCGTGCCCAGCGCCTGCGCCGCCCGCGCCAGCGATTCGTGCGCGTTGTAGGAGATGGAGCCGTAGCTCATCGCGGAGAACAGGATGGGAACGTTCAGCTCCAGCTGCGGCGCGGTGTCGGTGATGAGGTTCCCCTCGGGGTCGCGGCGGATCTCGTCGCTCTTGCGGCCGAGGAAGATGCGCGTCTCCATGGGCTCGCGCAGCGGGTCGATGGAGGGGTTGGTCACCTGCGAGGCGTTGATGAGCAGCTTGTCCCAGTAGACGGGGTATTCCTTCGGGTTGCCCATCGAGGACAGCAGCACGCCGCCCGAGCCTGCCTGTCGGTAGATCTCGTTGATGGTCTGCGCCTGCCAGTTGGTGTTGGGGCGGAAGGTGTGGTCGCTCTTGACGATCTTGAGCGCGTGGGTGGGGCAGAGCGCGACGCAGCGATGGCAGCAGACGCACTTGCTCTCCTCGGCGATCATCTTCTTGAGGTCGCCGTCGTAGTGATGCACCTCGTTGGCGCATTGCCGCTCGCAGACGCGGCAGGCGATGCAGCGGTCGGCGTTGCGCACCACTTCAAATTCCGGATAGATGTATTGGATGGCCATTTACTGAACACCGCCTTTGCTGTGGATGATGACGGGCTGCCCGCCCTTGGGGGACCAGAGCGCGTCCAGCTCGGGCTCCAGCACGCGGATGGCGCACTCCTCGCTGGCGATGTAGACGCGGTCGCCCTTTTCGCCGATGACCATGGAGCGCAGCTTGAGCCGGTCGTTGAGCGCCATCAGGCCGCCGGTGAAGCCCACCAGTATGGAGAACGGTCCCGTGATCAGCAGCGAGGAGAACATGGAGCGCAGGTAGGTCAGACGCTTGCGCTCCGCCTCGGGGTACTTGTCGATGGCCGACCAGAAGGGCGCGGCGATCACCGACGCCATCTCCTCGTAGGTCAGCTGCTTTTTGCGCACCAGGAAGTCTATAATGTAGGTGATGACCTCGGTATCGGTCAGCAGCGTGCACTTGTAGCCGTACATCTCGATCCAGCGGCGGTTGGCGTCATACGAGCTGATCTCGCCGTTGTGCACCACCGACAGATCCAGCAGCGAGAAGGGATGCGCGCCGCCCCACCAGCCGGGCGTGTTGGTGGGATAGCGTCCGTGCGCCGTCCAGCAGTAGCCCTCATACTCGTCCAGCCGGTAGAACTCGCCCACGTCCTCGGGGTAGCCCACCGCCTTGAACACGCCCATATTCTTGCCCGAGGAGAACACGAACGCCCCCTCAATGCCGGAATTGATGCGGATGACGCACTGCGAGGTGAACTCCTTCTCGTCCAGCTGCGAGGCCTCGAGCTTGGTGTGCAGCGGCCGCACGAAGTAGCGCCAGATCAGCGGCTCGTTGACGATGGAGGGGATCTTGCGCGTGGGGATCTTGGACAGGTTCACGATGTCAAAGTGCTCCTCCAGAAAGTCCTCGCAGGCCTTGCGCGCAGCGGTGTCGTTGTAGAAGATGTGGAAGGCGTAGTAGTCCTTGTACTGCGGATAGATGCCGTAGCCCGCAAAGCCGCCGCCCAGGCCGTTGCTCCGGTCGTGCATGGTGGCGATGGAGCGCACGATCTCGCTGCCGCAGATCCCTTGGCCGGACTTTGAGATCACGCCCGAGATCGCGCAGCCCGCCGGGATCCTGACCTGCCCCTCTTTGAGCATACCGAAAACCTCCTTGAAAACAATGAAAAGGAGCCCACCGGAAGGGCCGCGGGGCATTTTGCCCGCAGCCCATCCGGTGAACCCCTTTGTTCACCTGATTATGGGGAAAGTATACACATTACGGCGCGTTCCGTCAAGAGTATTTTCATGTTATGTTTCCGTGCATTTTGGGCGCAAAACGGAATTTTTGCAGGATGGACGCGCGGAGCTGACCCAAAATGCGGTGCGGAGGAAAAGCAGGCGGCTAGGCGGCTGGCCGGCGAAGTCGGGAGAGCGCCCCGCTCAGCCCGAGCAGAGCGACGGCCCCGTACAGCGGCAGCGCTGCAGGCGTCAGACACAACGCGCACAGGGAATACAACATGGAGCCCTGCAGCAGCGTCGTGTAAAAGGACAGAATGGAGAGCAGCAGGGGAACCAGCCCGGCGATGAGCGCCGCGCAGCAGCCCGGCAGACTGGCAGCCTGCGCATGCGGCAGCAGCGTCATGGCGGCCAGCAGGAGGCACACGCAAAACAGGGTGCGGACCCATCCGTCGGGCTGCAGAGAGGCAGTGAGCGAGGGCAGGCACAGCGCGCAGGCCGCGAGCGACGCCCAAACGGCGCAGGCGCGCGGCGAGAAGGTGAAGCGCCCTGCGCCTCGGACGGCGGCGTACCCAAAGCGCAGCAGCGACAGCATGGCCAGCGCGCCGAACAGGGGCGTCAGCGCCAGACGGGGCTCGGCCGCGCCGGAGGATCCGCCGTACGGGCCGCCCAGCAGCGGGATCTCCTGCAGAGGCAGCAGGAGCAGATACAGCAAAGCAGGCGCGAGCTCGGCAAGATCCCGCTTGCGCGGCAGTTCGATCATGCCGCTCAGCGCAAGGCAGAGCGCCACGGCCAGATCAAAGAGAAGCGGCGGCACGAGCGCGCGGCGGGATGCAAAGCTGCTCAGAGCCGGATCCAGCGGGAGGCGCAGCAGCGGTCCCTGGGCGAAAAAGAGCAGAAGCAGCAGGAGCCCGGCAAGGGCCTGACACAGCGCGCGGCGGCGATTTGGATTCAAAGACATGCAAATCCTCCTAATGAGTGGGCGGTCAATCAACGAACCCTATGGGAGTACAGAGTCTGTCCTGTCGTTGTTATCAGAACTTGTGATTTATGTCAACAACCACGCAATTTCCATCAATGTATGCCTCTGTAGTAGCCCAGAAGTGTGCATCAGTTTTGGTCAGATAGGCAATGTCAGCAGTGTAAGGACTGTTGAGGGAATAATGCGTGCCGCTCGACGGGCTGCTGACATAGCGAGAATTTTCGTATGTAGCGGGGAAGGTGGTGCAGATGTAGTTGGACAGGGTCATCGTCGTCACCGCATTTGTAGACTGTACAACCCAGTGCTCCGAATGAGTACAGTTAACTTTAGGAACTCCCAAGCTGTCGTAATGCAGAGTCCAATATACTCGTGCGTAAATCGTTACGTTTACGCCGGCATACTTAGAACCGGTTTCGTAGTAAGTTGTTGCTGCAGTTGTCACATATGTTTCGTCAACGGAGCGATCGGTATACTCCGTTCTTTGCAGCATTTGTGTGCCGGAGTAAGAATCAAGCTGATGAACCGTCGAAGTGTCAGTGTCAATGACACGGGCGGAAGGCGTGATTTGCACCCCGAGTTCCCTAGCCTTAGCGCTTAATTCATTCACACCCTCAAGCGCGGCCTGATCTGCAGCTTGATGGTCAAGGCTGGGTGCGTAATTTGTGACGGATGCAACGTTTTCGGTTGCGCTAGCAGGAATAGTCTGAGCATACGTCGTGAGGGGGAGGGACGGCATAAGCACAAGAAGGAGAGAGGATGAGAGAAGTCATTCGTTTCATGTGAGTACCTCCTTTATTCTTTTGTGCATTTCGTATGCACCTTAAGTATACACTGAAATTAACTATAAATCAATGTTTTTGCGATAGAAAAATCAACAAATCTTATTAATTAACGACGGAACGCTAAGATTGTGTAAACCTGTTGACAGGAAAAAACTTTGGTGTTATCATTCCGCCATCGACAGCAAAGACGCTGTGAGCCAAGCAAAGTGGCTCGCAGCGTCTTTTCATTTTATCGCACTGTTGTGTGGAAAGAGGAGGAAATGCGATATGACTAGCGTACCTGAGCTGTTTGGCAGCATGGTGTTCAACGATGCGGTGATGCACGAGCGTCTGCCCAAGGAGACCTACAAGGCGCTGCGCAAGACCATTCAGGACGGCAAGACCCTGGACATCGCCGTTGCCAACGTGGTGGCCAACGCCATGAAGGACTGGGCCATCGAAAAGGGCGTCACGCACTTTACCCACTGGTTCCAGCCCATGACCGGCATCACGGCCGAGAAGCACGACTCCTTCATCAGCCCCACGGGCGAGGGCAAGGTCATCATGGAGTTCTCGGGCAAGGAGCTCATCAAGGGCGAGCCCGACGCGTCCTCCTTCCCCAGCGGCGGCCTGCGCGCCACCTTTGAGGCCCGCGGCTACACCGCCTGGGACCCCACCTCCTACGCCTTCATCAAGGACGGCATCCTGTGCATCCCCACGGCCTTCTGCTCCTACACCGGCGAGGTGCTGGACAAAAAGACCCCGCTGCTGCGCTCCATGGAGGAGCTGAGCAACCAGGCGATGCGCATCCTCAAGCTCTTTGGCAACACCACCTCCAAGCGCGTGGTCACCACCGTCGGCCCCGAGCAGGAGTACTTCCTCATTGACAAGTCGGTCTACGAGAAGCGCCGCGACCTGATCTACACCGGCCGCACGCTGTTCGGCGCCAAGCCCCCCAAGGGCCAGGAGCTGGACGACCACTACTTCGGCGCCGTCAAGCCCCGCGTCTCGGCCTACATGAAGGAGCTGGACGAGGAGCTGTGGAAGCTGGGCGTGCTGGCCAAGACCAAGCACAACGAGGTCGCCCCCGCGCAGCACGAGCTGGCGCCCATCTTCGGCACCACCAACGTGGCCACCGACCACAACCAGCTGACCATGGAGACCATGAAGAAGGTCGCCGCGCACCACGACATGGTGTGCCTGCTGCACGAGAAGCCCTTTGCCGGCGTCAACGGCTCGGGCAAGCACAACAACTGGTCCATCTCCACGGACGACGGCAAGAACCTGCTCGAGCCCGGCACCGATCCGTACGAGAACGCGCAGTTCCTGCTCTTCCTGTGCGCGGTCATCAAGGCCGTGGATGAGCATCAGGATCTGCTGCGCATCTCCGTTGCCTCCGCGGGCAACGACCACCGCCTCGGCGCCAACGAAGCGCCGCCCGCCATCATCTCCATGTTCCTGGGCGACGAGCTGACCGGCATCCTCGAGGCCATTGAGGAGGGCGCCTCCTACACCAAGAAGGAAAAGACCGAGATGGAGATCGGCGTCAAGGTGCTGCCCCACTTCCCCAAGGACACCACCGACCGCAACCGCACCTCGCCCTTTGCCTTCACCGGCAACAAGTTCGAGTTCCGCTCCCTGGGCTCCACCTTCTCCATCGCCGGCCCCAACATCGTGCTCAACACCGCCGTGGCCGACGAGCTGATGCTCTTTGCCGACGAGCTTGAAAAGGCCGAGGACTTCAAGACCGCGCTGGCGCAGCTTCTGCAGCGCACCATCCACGAGCACAAGCGCATCATCTTCAACGGCGACAACTACGCCGCCGAGTGGGTCACCGAGGCCGAAAAGCGCGGCCTGCTCAACCTCAAGACCACGCCCGACGCGCTGCCCTACTTCGTCAAGCCCGAGAACATCGCGATGTTCTCCCGCCACGGCGTGTTCACCGAGACCGAGATGAAGAGCCGCTACGAGATCCTGATGGAGAACTACGCCAAGATCATCAACATCGAGGCGCAGACCATGCTGGACATGGCGAGCAAGGACATCCTCCCCGCCGCGCTGACCAACATCGCGGAGCTGACCGATACCATGCTCAAGAAGAAGGAGCTGGGCCTGACCGCCAAGGCCGAGACCGCGCTGTGCGACAAGATCTCCAGCCTGGCCGACAGCCTCGCCGAGAAGATCGACGCGCTGGAGAAGGCCGAGTGCGGCGCCAAGTCCCATGCCGCCTCCGCCCCCGAGGAGGCCGTCTACTACCGCGACGCCGTCATCCCCGCGATGAACGAGCTGCGCGCCGTGGCCGACGAGCTGGAGATGTGCGTGGCCAAGAAGTACTGGCCCTTCCCCACCTACGGCGACATCCTGTTCAGCGTGCAGTAAACGGAGGCAGCGCCTGTGCAGCATATCCATGAAGAATGCGGCGTGTTCGGCATCTTCAACCGCAACGAAGAGAGCGTCGACACCGCAAAGACCGTCTACTACGCGCTTTACGCACTGCAGCACCGCGGCCAGGAGGCCTGCGGCATCGCAGTCAACGACCATAACCTGATCAACCTTCACAAGGACCTGGGGCTGGTGCACGAGGTGTTCGACGAGGCGCTGCTCTCCCGCATGCCGGGCGGCATCGCCATCGGACACGTGCGCTACTCCACCACCGGCGGCAACAACCGCCGCAACATCCAGCCCCTGGGCGTGGATTACATCAAGGGCAGCCTGGTCATCGCCCACAACGGCAACATCTCCAACGCAGCCGTGCTGCGCAAGGAGCTGGAGCAGCAGGGCGCGATCTTCCAGTGCACCTCCGATACCGAGGTCATCGCCTTCCTCATCGCAAAGGAGCGTCTGAACACCCCCAGCGTCGAGGAAGCGGTGCGCCGGGTGCTCCCCCGGCTGGAGGGCTCCTTCTCCCTGCTGGTGATGAGCCCCAGCAAGCTCATCGCCGCCCGCGACAGCAAGGGCATGCGCCCGCTGTGCATGGGCAGGCTGGAGGACAGCGTGCTCTTCGCCTCCGAAAGCTGCGCGCTGGACGCCATCGGCGCAACCTTTGAGCGCGACCTCGCTCCCGGAGAGCTGCTCGTCGTGGAGCAGCAGGGCCAGCGCAGCATTCGCTGGGCGCCCGAGTGCGAACGCAAGGATTGCGCGCTGTGCATATTCGAGCACATCTACTTTGCCCGGCCGGATTCCGTCATCGACGGACAGAGCGTCTACAACGCCCGCATCGAGGCCGGAAGGATACTGGCGCGAACCCACCCCGTGCAGGCCGATCTGGTCATCGGCGTGCCCGATTCCGGGCTGGTGGCCGCCATCGGCTTTGCGCAGGAGAGCGGCATCCCCTACGGCGAGGGCCTGGTCAAGAACCGCTACATCGGCAGGACCTTCATCCAGCCCACGCAGTCGGGCCGCGAAAGCGCCGTGTCCATCAAGCTCTCCCCGCTCAAGGAGAGCGTGCGCGGCAAGCGCGTGGTGATGGTGGACGACTCCATCGTCCGCGGCACCACGATGCGCCAGATCGTAGAGCTCCTCAAAAAGGCCGGCGCGGCGCAGGTGCACGTCCGCATCTCCGCCCCCGAGTTCCTCTGGCCCTGCTACTACGGCACCGACATCGACGACCGCAGCCACCTGGCCAGCGTGCTCTACACCCACGACGAGCTGTGCAGCCGCATCGGCGCGGACAGCCTGGGCTTCCTGCCCCTTGACCAGGTGGAGGCCATCGCGGGCGACAGCGCACTGGGCTTCTGCAAGGCCTGCTTCTCCGGCCAGTACCCCTGGCCCGTGCCCACGCAGGCAGACAAAACGGCGTTTGAATAGCGCCCACATCACTTTGGCACAAAGGCGTGCATGGCGATTTGCTTTCCCCGCTCAAGGAAGCGAACGCCCTGCCCGCCTTTTTGTATAACCCACCCCAATATATGGATAGACGAAAGGATGGATTTTCATGGATGCGAATTCGATCGTATTCAGCGTCTGGTTTCTGATCGGCGCGGCGCTCGTGTTCTGGATGCAGGCCGGCTTTGCGATGGTCGAAGCGGGCTTCACCCGGATCAAGAACACCGGCAATATCATCATGAAGAACCTGATGGACTTCTGCATCGGTACCGTGGTGTTCGTACTCATCGGCTTCGGCCTGCTGCTGGGCGAGGACCTGTTCGGCTTCATCGGCAAGCCCGGCCTGGACATCTTCACCGCCTATGAGAACTTCGACTGGTCGAACTTCGTGTTCAACCTTGTGTTCTGCGCCACCACCGCCACCATCGTCTCCGGCGCGATGGCCGAGCGCACCAAGTTCCTGTCCTACTGCATCTACTCCGCGGTCATCTCCGCGCTGATCTACCCCATCGAGGCGCACTGGATCTGGGGCGGCGGCTGGCTGGCCGAGCTGGGCTTCCACGACTTTGCCGGCTCCTGCGCCATCCACATGGTCGGCGGCCTGAGCGCGCTGATCGGCGCCAAGATCCTTGGGCCGAGAATCGGCAAGTTCAAGAAGGATGAAAAGGGCAAGGTCGTCAAGGTCAACGCCTTCCCCGGCCATAGCCTCGCGCTGGGCGCGCTGGGCGTGTTCATCCTGTGGCTGGGCTGGTACGGCTTCAACGGTGCTGCCGCCCAGACCGTCGAGGAGCTGGGCTCCATCTTCCTGACCACCACCGTGGCGCCTGCCGTCGCCACCGTCGTCACCATGATCTTTACCTGGGTCAAGTACGGCAAGCCCGATGTCTCCATGTCGCTTAACGCCTCGCTGGCCGGCCTTGTGGCCATCACCGCCGGCTGTGACGTGACCGACGCTGCGGGCGCCGCCGTCATCGGCGCGGTCGCCGGCCTGCTGGTCGTGTTCGGCGTCTGGTTCCTCGATCATGTGCTGCACATCGACGACCCCGTCGGCGCGGTCGCCGTCCACGCATTCAACGGCATCTGGGGCACGCTGGCCGTCGGCCTGTTCGCCACCGATACCGCTCCCGCATTCGCCCGCCAGCTTGAGTCCGGCGCCATCAAGTTCAATGGCCTGTTCTATGGCGGCGGCCTGACGCAGCTGGGCCTGCAGGCGCTGGGCGTGCTGTCCGTAGCCGCCTGGACGGCCGTCACCATCACCATCACCTTCCTGGTCATCAAGGCAATCGTCGGCCTGCGCGTCTCCCGCGAGGAGGAGCTCACTGGTCTGGATGCCACCGAGCACGGCCTGCCCAGCGCCTACGCCGGCTTTGCCACCCTGCCTGAGGACATCATGGACGACGCCCCCGTCATGGTCACTGGCACCGTTCCCGTCGCCGAGGCCGTGGAGGTCAAGTCCGTTCCCGCCTACGAGAGCCCCGTTCGCGCCGATGGCGTGAAGCTGACCAAGGTCGAGATCCTCTGCAAGGAGGCCCGCCTCGAGTCGCTCAAGAACGCCATGATGAACATCGGCATCACCGGCATGACCGTGTCCCACGTGCTGGGCTGCGGCATGCAGAAGGGCGCCACCGAGTACTACCGCGGCGTCCAGATCGAGCCCAGCCTGCTGCCCAAGGTGCAGGTGGACATCGTGGTGAGCAAGGTGCCTGTCCGCTCCGTCATCGAGACCGCCAAGAAGGTGCTCTACACCGGCAACATCGGCGACGGCAAGATCTTCGTCTACGACGTGGAGAACGTCGTCAAGGTCCGCACCGGCGAAGAGGGCTACGACGCTCTGCAGGACGTCGAGTAATTCCAGTCAATCCAGTTTGGGAGTCAACAACGCGGGCTCCCAGAATTCTCCTTCCTAAATCACACACACGGAAAGGGTCGCCCCATCAAACGGGCGGCCCTTTTCGTGCAAAGATGCCCTCCCGTCCGGCAGGAAAGCGCGGCGCGGAGCGGGAAATCTATTTATGCGTTTTTTTCTGCATCGCCGGAATAATGCGCAGCATACGTGAATATACATAAATTGTGCGGAATGGAGGAACCCGTCATGACACATATCCCCGAGGAACACACCCCCATGCTCACACCGGAGCAGCGCGCCATACTGCAGCGCCTGCTCGGGGACAATCCCGCGCTCACCCCACTCCGCTCCGGGCTGCTGGACGCCTACGCGCTGCTGCAGGGCGCCTTTGAAGCGGGCGGCAAGCTGCTGCTCTGCGGCAACGGCGGCAGCGCAGCCGACGCGGACCACATCGTGGGCGAGCTGATGAAGGGCTTCCTGAAGCGGCGTCCGCTCACCGCGGAGGAGCGCGCGCTGCTGGACGATACGCCGGACATGCCCGCCGGCTTTGCGGACCGCCTGCAGGGGGCGCTGCCCGCGCTGTCGCTCAACACCCACGGCGCGCTGCTGTCGGCCTATGCAAACGATGTGGACGCCTCCATGGTTTACGCCCAGCAGGTCTGGGCGCTGGGGCAGGGCGGGGACGCGCTGCTGGCGCTGTCCACCTCGGGCAATTCCCGCAACGTGGTCAACGCCGTGCACGCCGCGCGCGCAAAGGGCCTGCGCACGCTGGCCATCACCGGGGAGAAGGAGAGCGCGCTGTCCGCGCTGTGCGACGTGACGCTGCGCCTGCCGTCCGCAGAGACCTACCGCGTGCAGGAGTACACGCTGCCCGTCTACCACGCGCTCTGCGCGCTGCTCGAGGCCGCGTTCTTCGCGGAATAGCCCGGTAAACCCGCGTCTTTCCACCGCTGAAAGCACAAAAAAAGGACGCTGCTGCGTCCTGAATTGCCCATAAACTGTGTCATATTGTGTAGGATTGGGGATGGATCCCCTGCTGTTGATTATAGCAGGAATTCACGCCGTCCGCAACAATATTCCTGATATTTCTTCGCATTTGGCAACGGCAGATTGAAGTTATATCCACAGCTTGTCCCAGTCCCGAAAAGCACACCTTTTGCAACGGGACGTGTTTTCAGTCAGGGAAAGGAGAGACGAATTATGGGTAAAAGAACGAGGCTTCTGTGCATGCTGCTGGCCGCGCTGCTGCTGCTGTGGGCATTCCCCGCGGCGGCATACGCGGAAGGCGACCCCGCAAAGACCGTGACCGTCGGCGCGGAGGAGACCTTTACGACCATCCAGGCCGCCATCGACCACATCGCGGCGCAGGAGGACAAGACCGGCTGGACCATCGTGGTCAAGGAGGGCGCCTATGCCCGCTTTACGGTGCCGTCGGGCCTGAACGGGCTGACCGTCGAGGGCGAATCGCAGTCCGGCGTCGTCATTGAAGCGCTGCAGGACACCGCGCGCAGCGATCAGTGGGACAACGGCGGCATCAACGTCCACAGCGGCGACGTCACGCTGAGAAACCTGACGGTGCGCGCAGGCTCTTCCACTGCGAGCTGGTGCGACGCGGCGATCTCGACGCACCACGGCGCCTACGGCGGCAGCGGCGTGTCGCTCACGGTCGAGAACTGCACCGTGACCGGTGAGAACGCCAAGTACGGCATTTTCTGGGATTGCGAGCGCGTCGAGGTGAAGAACTGCACCATCAGCGGCTTTTCCAACGCCATCGAGATCATGGGCGACAACTATTCCATCCCTGCCGGTCAGACCTACCGGCTGACGGGCAACACCATCACGGGCTGCAGCTTTGCCATCCACGGCTACCTGGGCGGCGGCAGCGGCGGCGGTGTGCTGGAGATCGGCGGCAATACCGTCCGCGGCACGGAGGCGCTGCGCGCCAAGGTCATCGCGCAGCAGAACGCTCCGGGCACCATGAAGGTGGACATCCGGGACAACCGCTTTGAAAACGTGGTCATCGGTTTGGTCAACCTCAGCGGCGAGGGCGAGACGGTCTCCGCTCCGCTCACCGCCAACATCCTGGGCAAGAACTGCTTCTATGTGGAGGCCATCGAGCCCGGCACCATCGAGTTTTACAGCACCTATCACGCCCCCAGCGGCGACAACGGCTACTGGAAGCTGACGGGCCTCGACGACTTTGACGTGGACTGGGGCAAGAACCCCGACGGCTCCACTGCCTTCATCCAGGACGTGATCGACAAGGCGAACGCCGAGGGCTCGCACACGCTGAGCCTGACGGGCATCGATGAAAACAACCTCATCAAGACCTTCACCTGGTTCAAGGACGGCATCTACTGGGTGTCCGTCGAGGCGACGCCTACGCCCGTCCCCACCAACCCCGGCCCCACGTACTACCCGGACTACACGGAGCAGCCCGCGCCCACGCCCACCGCCTGCCTGCTCGAGGAGACGCCCGTGCAGGAGGACTGCACCTCGCCCAAGACGGGTGAGGGCGGCGCGCCCGCAGCCGCGGTGTTCGCACTGGCGCTGTGCGCAGCGTTCGTATTCGGCCGCCGCGCGGTCCGCAGCAGATAAATTCGCATAACGCAGACAGGAGCGCATATCCTGCCATAAAAAATACGCGTGCGGCAATGCCGTGCGCGTATCTTTTGCTAAACACAAGGGTCGGTTGGAGCCTATCCCTTTCTCTTGAACAGGGAGAAGCTCTTTTTTTCGTAGGGCTCGCAGGCGTAGGAGGTCACGGTGTACCCCGTCTGCCCGATGGCCGCGCGCAGTTCCTCCTCGACGATGGGCTGCTCGGCGAGGATCTCCGTGCGCTTCTTTCCGTGCCAGGAGGACACCTTTTTGACGGCAAACGCCTTGCGCACCGCGTCGTTTACGTGCGATTCGCACATTCCGCAGGCCATCCCTTCGATGCCCAGTGTGATCTTGTACAAGTATAGCACTTCCTTTCGCAATGTTCCGGCTCCCCTTGAGTCCGGGCGTTTTGGAATAAGCAGAGCGGCGGACCGAAGGGGAGGTTCAGCCCCGTGGCGCGCCGATGAAGGCAATGGCGCTCGTCGGCACGGTCACGACCCCGTCCTGTTCAAACCGGTCGAACAATTCGTCCAGCGCCCGGCACAGCGTCGCAAACCCCTCGTCCTGCGGCCTCGGGGCATACGAGCTGGACAGTATCCGCGCCCGGAAGCCCTCCCGATCCTGCACCGCATCGTCCGGAAACCGCAGCTGCTCAAATTTCCCGCCATAAAACCGCCGGATGTCCCCCTGACAGGCGTCAAACCCGTGCGCCAGGCCCGTGAAGTCCTCGCAGTGCGCGGCCAGGACTTCCGTCAGCGCCCGTCCCAGCGGGGACTGCGCATCCCGCACCTTCCACACCAGCACCACGCTGCCGCCCGGCCGCAGCAGGCGCAGGCATTCGGCGCGGAAGGCCTCCGCGTCCAGCCAGTGGAACGCGGAGGCGCAGGTCACGTGGTCAAACGCGCCGTCCAGCAGCCCCGTGTGCTCGGCCGTCGCCGCCACCGCGTGAAAGGCTTCGTGCCCGCCCAGCGCGTCCGCCGCCTTTTGCAGCATCTGCGCGTCGGGCTCCACCGCCCAGACCCGGCTGCCCCGCTTGAGCAGCTCCCGGGAAAACGCGCCCGTGCCCGCGCCCACGTCCGCTATGGCGTCGCTGGGGGAGAAGCCGTACCGCCCGTACAGCGCGTCGTACAGCGCCTCGGGGTAGCCGCCGCGCCCCTTTGCGTACTGCCCGGCCTTGCCGGAGAAATGCTCCGCCATGCCGCTCACCCGTGCAGTCCGCTGGACTGACGCTCCATGTTCTCCACCACGATGTCGTAGATGTCGCCCAGCGTGGCGCAGTATTCCAGCACCTTCCACGGCACGTTGGTGTGATAGTGGATCTTGATGAGCATGTCGTCGCCCACGGCCAACAGGCTGTCGCCGGGGATGTTGTCGCGGATGTAGTCGTTGATCGCCTGCTCGTCCAGGTCGTCCCCGTCGATGAGCAGCTGGGTGTCGTAGCGGTATTGCAGCATGGCTGTTTCCTCCTTGTCAGTATGCCTTGATGGTCTTGAGCGCCGGCACGTCGCGCGAGCCGGTCACCAGCAGTCGCAGCACGCGCGGCGCGGGGTCTGCGTCGTCCGTCAGCGGGTTCTGCAGCGCGAACGGATCGCCCAGGCGGCAGATGGCGCGGTGCCCCACCGTGGTGCCGTAGTACAGCGGGAAGTGCGCGTCCGAACCCGCATCCGCGATCTTGAAGCTCTCGATGCGCTGTCCGCGCGCAAGATCCTCCTCCAGCACGATGTATCGGACGGGCCGCTCGCCGGGCGCAAACGTCAGCTCCCATTCGCCCGCCCACTGCGTGCCGTCGTCCACGCGCCGCACGTCCACCGGGATCTGACTGCCAAACTCCGCCTGCAGCAGCTGTCCGAATTCCTTCAGCCGCTGCACGTCGCGCTCGTCGATGCGTCCGCGCCGGTCGGGCGGCACGTTCAGGTTGAACGCCGCGTTCGCGCCCACCGACGTCAGATAGGTGTTGAACAGACGCTCCAGGCTGTGCGGTTCCTCCTTTTCGTGCCAGAACCAGCCGGGGCGGATGGACATGTCGATTTCGCACGGCGTGCAGACCAGCCCGTCGCTGTAGAAGATCTGCGGCGCCGTGCCGATCAGCGGATCGGTGTTGAACAGCGTGTCCAGCGCGTGCGGCGCAGCCTCGTGCAGCGGTCCTGCGCCAGTCTGCCGCTGCGCCCAGTAGCACAGCTCGTGCGGCACAACTGCCCACTCGCTCTGCCGCGCCACGCCCGCCTCGTTGCCGCACCAGCGCACGTCCGGCCCGAAGTCGTTGAAGATCACCGCGTTGGGCTGGTACCTGCGGATCAATTCAAAGTAGCGCGGGAAATCGTACACCTGCTTTTTGCCGTTGGGCCCCTCGCCGCAGGCGTTGTCGAACCACACGTAGAAGATGTCGCCGTAGCCCGTCAGCAGCTCGGTCAGCTGGTTGCAGAAGTAGTCGTTGTACTCCGGCGTGCCGTAGAGCGGGTTGTTCCGATCCCACGGCGAGAGATAGAAGCCGAATTTGATCCCGCCCCTGCGGCAGGCGTCCGCAGCCAGCTTCACCACGTCGCCCCGGAACGGGCTGTTCTTCACCGAGTGCTCCGTGTATTTGCTCGGCCACAGGCAGAAGCCGTCGTGGTGCTTCGCGGTGAGCACCAGCCCCTTCATGCCCGCGGCCTTGACGGCCTCCACCCACTGGTCGCAGTCCAGATCCGTGGGATCAAACACGCTCTCCGGCTCGGCACCCGTGCCCCACTCGCGGTCGGTGAAGGTGTTTACGCCAAAGTGTACGAACGCATAGAAATTCAGATCAAACCAGTCCAGCTGCCGCTGGCTGGGCACAACGCGCGCCGCTGCCCGCAGAAAGTCCTTCATTGCCCCCAAGTCCCCCTTTGTGCTTGACTCGTCAAACCGCCTTCATTATAGCATGTTTGCCCGCACAGAGCCAGTGGCATGCTTCCACCTTCTGATACATTCCTTATTGGAATAAAACGGCGCGGGTTTTGAATTGCAGTTTTGGCCGGCGCTGCGCTATACTGATCTCATAAGTAAAACTTCATCACAGGGAGGGAAAAACATGAAAGAAAACGTATTTTCTCTGGACCTTTCCGCCTATGACGGCAGCTGGGTGCGCCGCGAGGAGGACGGCTGCTGGGCGCTGGAAAACGTGGTGACCTGCGCGCACGCGCTGCGGCCGGATCTGCAGAGCATCAACCTGTACGTGCCTCTGGCCTACCGCCGCGGCGGCAGCGTGGGCGGCTGGGACGCGGCCACCGCCCCCATCGTGCTGCGCAACTGCGTGGGCGGCTACTCCGAGTGCAGCCCCGAGCCGCTGGACGACTTTGGCCGGGAGTGCCTCGCCGCGGGCCTGGTCTACGTTACCGCGGGCGCGCGCGGCAAGCAGACCACGGACGAATCCGGCCGCTTCATCGGCAAATCCCCCATCGGCCTGGTGGACCTCAAGGCCGCCGTGCGCTTCCTGAAGCACAACGCCGACAAGCTCCCCGGCAACCCCTACCGCATCCTCTCCACCGGCGTGTCCGCAGGCGGCGCGATGAGCTCGCTGCTGGGCGTGACGGGCAACGCGCCCGAGTACCTGCCGATGCTGCAGGAGGCGGGCGCCGCCCTGGACGTGGGCGACGACGTGTTCGCCGCGCAGTGCTATTGCCCCATCATCGACCTGGAGCACGCCGACGCGGGCTACGAGTGGATGTTTGACGGCGTGACGGCCTACAAGGGCATCGGCGAGGGCGAGCTGGACGCGTTTTCCCAGGCGCTGTCGGCCGAGCTCAAGAAGATCTACATCGAATACTTCAATTCCCTCGCGCTGCGCCATCCGCAGACGGGCGCGCCCCTGACGCTGAACCCCGACGGCCGCAGCGGCTCCGGCTACGACTACCTGATGCAGGTGGTGCGGCAGGCCGCGCAGGCGGGCGGCAGCGCCTGGATCCCGCAGGAGCTCGACGACCTGTACCAGGGCTACTTAACGCGCCTCAAGCCCTGCCCCTCCTTCGACTCCATCACCTACAACAACCCCGAGACGCAGGAGTTCGGTGACGAGACCACCAACTACCGCCACTTCAGCCCCGACGTGGCCCGCGCGCTGGAGGCGCTGCAGGCGCAGTTCCCCGAGCAGTACGCGCAGCACCACGACGCCTACGCCCTCTCCCGCACGGACGAGGCCCTCATCCGCCGCCGCGCGCTGATCGATCCCTTCCGCTGCATCGACGCCGGGCATGCGGCCGGCTGGGCGCCGCACTTCCGCGTTCGCGTGGGCACCAGGGACCCGCACACCTCCTTTACCATGGCGATGATCCTGGCCACCAAGCTGCGCAACGCGGGCCACCCCGACGTGGACTACGCGATGGTGTGGGGCCGCGACCACTGCGCGGCGGACGTGCCCGGCGGCTTTGTCGCCTGGGCGCAGCGCATCGCACGATGAGAAGGGGAGGAGTAAAGCATGAGCAATTCCGTAACTGACCTGCGCAGCGCGCTGGAGCTGCTGCGCTCCCTGCCCGGGCAGCTGGTGGAGACCGACGTGCCCGTGCGCCCCGAGGCCGAGCTTTCGGGCGTCTACCGCCGCGTGGGCGCGGGCGGCACCGTGATGCGCCCCACCCGCACCGGCCCTGCGATGCTCTTCCACTCCGTGCAGGGCCATCCCGACGCCACCGTGGCCATCGGCGTGCTGGCCAGCCGCAAGCGCGTCGCCGCGCTGCTGGACTGCGAGCCCTCCCGGCTGGGCTGGCGGCTGTGCGAGGCCGCGCAGCACCCCATTCAGCCCGTCGTCACCGAGGCGGAGCCTCCCTGCCGCGAGGTCGTGCACCTGGCCACTGATCCGGACTTTGATCTGTACAGGCTGCTGCCCGCCCCCACCAACACCCCGGACGACGCCGGCCCCTACATCACGCTGGGCATGTGCTACGCCAGCCATCCCGACACCGGCCGGTCGGACGTGACCATCCACCGCCTGTGCATCCAGGGCAAGGACGAGCTGTCCATCTTCTTCACGCCCGGCGCGCGCCACATCGGCGCCATGGCCGAGCGCGCCGAGGCGCTGAACCAGCCCCTGCCCATCTCGGTGTCCATCGGCGTGGACCCCGCCATCGAGGTGGCCTCCTGCTTTGAGCCGCCGACCACGCCCCTGGGCTTTGACGAGCTGTCCATCGCGGGCGCGCTGCGCGGCAAGCCCGTCGAGCTCACCCCCTGCCTGACGGTCAACGAGCGCGCCATCGCGAACGCCGAGTACGTCGTCGAGGGCGAGGTGCTGCCCCATGTGCGCGTGCGCGAGGATCAGAACTCCGGCACGGGCTACGCCATGCCCGAGTTCCCCGGCTACACCGGCCCCGCCTCCGACCAGTGCTGGATCATCAAGGTCAAGGCCGTCACCCACCGCAAGCATCCCATCCTGCAGACCTGCATCGGCCCCTCCGAGGAGCACGTCTCCATGGCGGGCATCCCCACCGAGGCCAGCATCCTGGGCATGGTGGAAAAGGCGATGCCCGGCCGCCTCAAGAACGTCTACTGCGCCTCCGCGGGCGGCGGCAAGTACATGGCGGTGCTGCAGTTCGTCAAGTCCGTCCCCAGCGACGAGGGCCGCCAGCGCCAGGCCGCGCTGCTCGCCTTCTCGGCCTTCAGCGAGCTCAAGCACGTGTTCCTCGTGGACGAGGACGTCGATCCCTTCGACATGAACGACGTGCTGTGGGCCATGAACACCCGCTTCCAGGGCGATGCGGACGTCATCACCATCCCCGGCGTGCGCTGCCATCCCCTCGACCCCTCCAACGACCCCGCCTGCTCGCCCTCCATCCGCGACCACGGCATCGCCTGCAAGACCATATTCGACTGCACCGTGCCCTTCGACCAGAAGGCGCGCTTTGCCCGCGCCCGCTTCATGGAGGTCGATCCCCGGCATTGGCTGCCCGATTTTGAGGACTAAAGGAGCATCGCCATGGACAAAAAACGCCTCATCGTGGGCGTGAGCGGCGCATCGGGCGCGCCCATCGCGGTGCAGGTGCTGCGCGCGCTGCGTCAAGCCGGCGTCGAGAGCCACCTGATCCTCACCGACGGCGGCAGGCGCACCGTTCAGGCCGAGACGGGCCTGACCCCGGAGCAGTTCTGCGCGCTGGCCGACTGCGCCTACGACAACCGCGACATCGGCGCAGGCCCCGCCTCGGGCACCTGGCGCAGCTGCGGCATGCTCATCGTGCCCTGCAGCATGAAGACGCTCGCGGGCGTCCACAGCGGCTACAGCGACAGCCTGCTGCTGCGCGCCGCCGACGTTACCCTCAAGGAAGCGCGCCCCCTGGTGCTCTGCCCGCGCGAGACGCCGCTCTCGCCCATCCACCTGCGCAACCTCTACGAGCTGTCGCAGCTGGGTGTGCGCATCGTGCCGCCCATGCTCAGCTACTACAACGCCCCCGCGTCCGTCGACGATCTGACGCGCCACATCGCCTGCAAGCTGCTCGACTGCTTCGGCATCGAGGCCGACGGCTTCCGCCGCTGGGAGGGCTGCTGACATGCTGTTGGAGATCACCGTGCTGGATTTCCTCCTGCGTGCAGCCCTCACCCCGCTGGACGAGGGCCTGCACGTGCTGCTCACCGGCGGCTGCCGCACCCACGTCGGCGCCGTCACCCTCGCCGAACCCGGCTGCCCGCCCCGCACTCTGCTGCGGCAGTCCCACCGCGACGACGTGCTCAGCACCCGCTGGGCCGCCGCCCTCTCCGATGCCCTCCACACCCCCGTCTGCGCCGCCTGCGGCGTCCACTACGACGACGCCACCCCCGACCAGATCCGCACCATCACCGCCGCCTCCGACGACCTGCTCCGGCTCGCCCTGGAGCGCCTGAAGGGCGAATAGGCCCATCGAACACCAACGGCCCGGCGTCTGCACAGACGCCGGGCCGTTTGCTCCCTTCAGAGGGTGTTACGCGGTGAACAGCTGCGCCCAGTGCAGCGTGCCTGCGGCGTCGGCATACACGCCCACGCCGATGGCGGTGAAGTTCGCGTTGAGTATGTTGGCTCTGTGGCCGGCGGAGTTCATCCAGCCCTCCACCACGCGCGCCGGGCTGGGAGAGCCCTTGGCGATGTTCTCACCGCAGGCGCGGTAGGAGATGCCAAAATCCTTGAGCACCGTAAAGCACGAGGTGCCGTCCGGGCGGGTGTGCGAGAAGCTCACATCGATCTCCTGCGCGCGCACCTGCGCCGCCGCGCTCAGCGTCGCGTCCATCGCAAGCGGCGCAAGGCCCGCGTTTTCGCGCTCGATGTTCACCAGCCGCACCACCTCCTGCGCGTAGGCGCTCACGCCGGGCAGCTCGTCCGTGCCCTCAGTGGGCACGGGCGTCGCGGTCGGAGCCTGCGTAGGGGCCGCGGTAGGCACAGGCGTCGCAGTCGGAGCCTGCGTGGGCGCGGGCGTCACGGTCGGGGTCTGCGTGGGCTGCACCTCCGGCTCGCAGTCAGAGGAGCCACAGTCGGACGGCTCGCAGCTGTCCGGCGCGCAGTCGTTCGGCGTGCAGTCGTTGGGTTCGCAATCCTTCAGATCGCAGCCGGGGAGGGTGCAGCCGGGGAGGGTGGGGCAGCCGGTCCAGGCGTCCTGCGCGGGGCAGGCGACGGCGGGGCGGCTGCAGCGCAGCGCGGCGATGCGGCAGGCGATGTCCTCCCTCGCGGGCGCGGCGGCGCCCGAGCAGGCGATGGCAGCGGAAGTCAAAATTGCAGCGAACTTGATCATTTTTGTTCACTCTCCTTTCTGTTTTTTACAGCCTATCACAGTTTCCCCAGCCTTTTCAATGGATGTTTCTTCCACTCCACCTCAAAACCTGCCAAAACCCTTAAATACAGGGAACATGGTAATTTTTGCAGGGCGCAACTTTTTTACTTGCATATCCGTCGCAGCGCGGGTACAATGGTCACAGGCAAAAACCGCCAATTCCACCCGAAAGGTCGAACGCCACCCATGAATAAGCCCAACATCGCCATTGCATCCATCATATTCGACGACCCCGCGGCGCCCGGCGCCAACTACACCCACGCGGTGGAGGCCGCAGGCGGCCGCCCCTTCTATGTGGGCAACGTGCCCGATCAGCAGGAGGCCGACTACATACTGGCCCACTTCGACGGCCTGCTGCTCACCGGCGGCGCGGACCTGCGCCCCGAAACGCTGGGCCAGCCCGCCCACGAAAAGGCCGAGCTGGTGCCCTTTGAACGCGACGACACTGAGCTGCGCCTGGCGCGCACCTTCTTTGCGGGCAACAAGCCCATCCTGGCCATCTGCCGCGGCGAGCAGGTGCTCAACGTGGCGATGGGCGGCACCCATTGCCAGCACATCTTCGACCGCCCCGAGGTGCACATCAACCACCAGAACCGCGAGACGCGCCATGATGCGCATCTGGTGCCCGGCACGCTGCTGGCCTCGCTCTTCCCCGGCCAGGAGAAGGTGCTCGTCAATTCCACGCACCATCAGGCCGTGGAGACCCTCGCGCCCTGCTTTACGCTGGCCGCCACCAGCGACGACGGCGTGGTGGAGGCCTACGAGCGCGGCGACCGGATCCTGGCCACCCAGTGGCACCCCGAGCGCCTCATCGGCGAGAACATGATGCCCATCTTCCGCTGGTTTATCGACAAATGCGCCGCCGTGCGCGACGAATAGGAGGAAACCCCATGCGCTTTGCCGTCATCGGCTCGGGCAGCATCGTGGAGAAATTCATCTCCGCGGGAAGGCTGTGCGAGGATTTTGAGCTCTACGCCGTCTGCAGCCGCACCCGCGAGCGAGCGGAGCAATTCGCCGCGCAGCAGGGCGCGAAAAAGGCATTCTGGAGCCTGGAGGATCTGGCCGCCTGCCCCGAGGTGGAGGCCGTCTACGTCGCCAGCCCCAACTACGCCCACTGCGCGCAGTCCATCGCGATGATGCGCGCCGGAAAGCACGTTTTGTGCGAAAAACCCATGGCCAGCAACGCCCGCGAGGTGGAGGAGATGCTCGCCTGCGCCCGCGAGATGGGCGTGGTGCTGCTCGAGGCCATGAAGCCCATCTTCGAGCCGTCCTTCGCCACGCTGCGGGACGCGCTGCCCGCCCTGGGCACGCTGCGCCGCGCCAGCCTCACCTACTGCCAGTATTCCTCCCGCTATGATAAGTTCAAGGCGGGCCAGGTGCTCAACGCGTTCAACCCCGCGCTATCCAACAGCTCGCTGCTCGACATCGGCGTCTATTGCGTTCATCCCGCCGTGCTGCTCTTCGGCGAGCCCCGCTCGGTTCAGGCCACCGCCGTAAAGCTCCCCAACGGCTTTGACGGCGCGGGCTCCATCCTGCTGTCCTACGGCGATTTCCAGGTGGACATCCACTATTCCAAGATCGCCGACGGCTGCATCCCCAGCGAGTTCCAGGGCGAAAACGGCAGCCTGCTCGTCGACCACATCTCCGTGCCGCAGGAGCTGACGCTGTGCCTGCGCGGCCAGCCCCGCCAGACGCTGCCCACCGTGCACGAGCCCCAGTCCATGCGCTTTGAGATCGCCGCATTCCAGGACATCGTCCGCACCCGCGCCGATGTGTCCGCTTACCACCGCGCCTCGCTCCTCGCCGCCCGCGTCATGGACGAAGCCCGCCGCCAGATGGGCGTCATCTTCCCCGCGGACGAAGCGTAAACAGCACCAAAAACAATAGAGGACGAAAGCCGATGCGCTCTCGTCCTCTTGGCATATTTGACGGTAAATCTCAGGGAATCCAGCGGCGGATCAGCTCCACAATGCTGCCACCCCGCACTGTGATTGTGGTGTTGTAGCAGGAAAAGTCCTGCGCGCCGTTGCGTATGGCGTCGGGAATCTCGTCGTACCCGAACACCGCGCCCTCCGGCGCCGCTTCCGGGTCGGACTTGTCCGTGAACACCGCCTCCGCGGACAGCGGAATCACGACCTTGCCCACCGAATAATACATCGGATGGTCGTTTTCGGCCGTTGTGCGGTATTCGTCCTCCTGCGCCATCAGCCGAATGTCCCCGTTAATTACCACGTCCCCGAACTGGGGATCGCGCTCGATGGCTGTGACCTCTCGCTCCACACCGCAGACGCGGATGTGCCCGCCTATAGCCAGCGCGTCGATGTCCCCCTTGGCGTAGCGATCGAAGCCGAATACCTCCACGGTCAGCACTAAGCCGCTGTCTTCCTTTGCCAGGTCCCCAGCGGAGAAGCTGACGGGGTAAACGCCATCCTCCAGCGCGTCCTGCGCATCCTCCAGCGGGTTCAGGGGCATGACGGCTGCGGGAATGGACGGCTCCGGCTGCGGCTCAGACTCCGGAGTGACCGGTTCGGACGAAGCGACCGGTGCTTCGGTCGGCGCCTCCGACGCTGGCGCGGCACAGGCGGTCAACGCCGCCGTAAATACGACCAGACTCAGCATCAGCAGCATACCGAATAACGTACTCTTCTTCATCTCATGGACACTTCCTATCGTCGTTTTGGGGAGTGCAGATTCCGCTGCGCTTCCTGCTATAGAGACGAAAGGCGAAGCCGATGAGTTCCTATAATTGCCTTATCTTACTTTATTATACAGAATTTTGACGGTATCCCTTGACAAATCCTCTGCGGCGTGTTATGCTGTTTAAGCTGTAAAGCACGGGTCGCTAGCTCAGTTGGTTAGAGCACACGCCTGATAAGCGTGAGGTCGGTAGTTCGAGTCTACTGCGACCCACCATTGTGATAGAAAACGCCTGAAACCGGGCGTTTTCTTTTTTTATGAATACTGCGCGTACAGAAATAATCCTCCTGATCCTGCGATGATGCTTGCGCACTATTGCAGGATCGGGAGGAGCTACAGGTTCAGATTATCATTCCTCGGGCAGAGGCTTGATCTTTGCGCGGTACTCGCGCACGAAGAACAGCGTGGTCATCGCGGCCGACATCACCTCGGCGATGGGGAAGGCCCACCACACGTTGTTGACGTTGCCGGTCTGCGCCAGCAGCCAGGCCACGGGCAGCAGCACCACCAGCTGGCGCGCCAGCGAGGTGATCAGGCTGGGCAGCGCATTGCCCAGCGCCTGGAACACCGACCCGGCCACGATGCAGTAGCCCGCGATCAGGAAATGGATGCCGATGATGCGCAGCGCGGGCTCGCCGATGGACAGCATGTGCTCCGAGGCGTTGTACAGCCCCATCAGCTGGTCCGGGATCAGCTCAAAGGCGAGGAAGCCCGCCGCCATGATGCACAGCGCCGTCAGGATCGCCAGCTTGATGCTGCGCATCATGCGCTTTTTCTTCTTGGCGCCGTAGTTGTAGGACACGATGGGCACAAGGCCGTTGTTCAGGCCGAAGATGGGCATGAAGATGAAGGACTGCAGCTTGAAGTACACGCCCAGCACCGCCGTGGCCGTCGAGGAGAAGGCGATCAGGATGCGGTTCATGAAGAACGTCATCACCGAGCCGATGGAGGCCATCAGGATGGAGGGCACGCCCACCGCGTAGATGCGGCCGATGATGTGGCCGTCGGGACGGAAGCCGCGGTAGCTCAGGCTGATCTCGCGGTTGCAGCACACGTTGAACACGATGCCCAGCACGAAGCTGACGCACTGGCTGATCACCGTGGCCACCGCCGCGCCCGTCACGCCCATCGCGGGCAGGCCGCACAGGCCGAAGATGAGCACGGGGTCCAGCGCGATGTTGACCACCGCGCCCACCGCCTGCGTGATCATGGAGTAGACCGTCTTGCCCGTCGCCTGCAGCAGCCGCTCCACCGCGATCGCGCCAAACGCCCCCACGCTCACCAGACACACCACGCGCAGGTAGCTGTCGCCGTGCAGTATGATGCTCTCGATGTCGGTCTGCGTGCGCATGAACCAGTCGGTCAGCAGGCCACCGAACAGCATGAAGGGCACACAGGAGAGCACCAGCACGAACAGACCGTTGGTCGCCGCGCGGTTGGCCCGGTCAAAGTCCTTCGCGCCCAGCGCCTTGGACAGCAGCGAGTTCATGCCCACGCCCGTGCCCGTGGCCACCGCGATCATCAGGTTCTGTATGGGGAAGGCCAGCGACACCGCCGTCAGCGCGTCCTCGCTGATGCGCGCCGCGAACATCGAGTCCACGATGTTGTACAGCGCCTGGATCAGCATCGAGATCATGATGGGAAGCGACATGCTCATCAGCAGCTTGCCCACGGGCATGACGCCCATCTTGTTTTCACGTGTCAAACCTTCCTGCATGTTTCCCTATTCCCTCCGTGTATGATGTATAATGCCATCCTCTAGTATACACCGGCATACTTGGGAGCTCAATAATTCAAAAGCAAAGTTTTTGTTACACACGGCAACGCGGCGGGCGCAAAAAAGCGGCGTCCTGCGCACATGCCGCGGAACGCCGCCCGGTAATTCGGTTATTTCTGCTGCTTCTTTTTGTTCCGGCACAGCTTGACGATCAGCACGATCAGCCCAGCCGCGATCGCCGCGATGCCGCCGTAGACCGCCGCAAAGGGCAGCACGGCCACGATCACCAGCACGATGCCCTGGCCGAATTCCTTTGCGAACTCCAGGGAGCCAAAGAAGGTCTCCGCCACGCGGTCGCCGAAGGTCTCGGCCGGCAGCTCCTGGTATTCCACCACCTCGGTCAGGTCGATGTCGATGGTGGCGTACTCCACCAGCCCGTCGTAGCGCTTGATGGCGGAGGTGCGGTCGTTGATGCGGTAGCGCACCTCGGTCAGCTCCTCCTCCAGCGCGATCAGATCCGCCATCTCCGTGGCCTGCTCCATCATCGCCAGCAGCCGCTCCTGCTGCACCTTCAGCGCGTCCAGCTCGGCCTGCACGTCGTAGTACTGGTCGGTCACGTCCTCGGCGCTCTGGCTGCGCGACACCACGTTGCCCACGGCGGCCAGCTTCTCGTTTGCCGCGGCAAAGTCCTTCGCGGGCACGCGGCAGGTGAAGTTTGCCGTGCGGCTGCCGCCGTGTGCGCCGCCCTCCACGTAGCTGGACTCCATGTAACCGCCCAGCTGGGTCACCAGCGCGTTGATCTCGTCCACCGCCTGGTCAAAGTCCAGCGTCTCCAGCTGCAGCGTGCTGCGCCGGATCAGCTTGCGGGAGCTTTCCACCATGCCGTCCACGGAAAAGTCGCTCTCATCCAGCCCCGCGCCCGGCGCATAGGCCTCTTCCACGTACATCTCCGGCTCGCTCACCGCGGGCCTGTCGTAGGACGAAGTCGCCTCGCCGCCGCAGCCCGTCAGCATGAGCAGCAGCGCCGCAAGCAGTGCACAAAGCCTCATTCGCAGTTTCATGTCAGTACCTCCCGGGTCTGGTCAGGGGGGATTTTATACTCAGATGCGCACGCCCACGGAGTGTCCGCACCAAGCCGAGTCGAAGATCGCCTCGATCAGCTGCAGCACGCGGCGCACCTGCTCGGGCTTGACGATCAGCTCCGCGCCGTTGTCGATCACGTCCACCAGGTTCTCGTACAGGCTCGTCCAGCTGGCCTCCACCTCGGGCAGCGGCAGCTCCTCGCGCGTCTCCGGGGGCCGGGGGGCCATCATGCGCGTGGGGCCTGCGGGGGTCTGCACCACAACGGGCGCCACATTACCCGCCGCGCCGAACCGCGGCCGCGTGATGCCGCCCTTTTCGCAGGAAAAGTCGTCGATCTGCAGCGTTCCGTTGTCGCCGATGCAGTACCAGCGCGGCAGCGCGCGGAAGGCGTAGGAGCCCACCTCCACCGTCAGCACGGGGCCGTCCTCCAGCTTGAGCATCACCTTGAAGTAGTCGTCCACCTCGCGGTTGGCCTCCAGCAGGCTCATCAGCTCGGCCTTGACGTCCACGATCTTCTTGTCCGGGTACATCCACAGCAGCTGGTCAAACAGGTGCACGCCCCAGTCCAGCACCATGCCGCCGCCGTACTCCTTGAACGCGCGCCAGCCGTACATGCCGCCCACCGTGCCGAACACGCGGCTCTCGATGGAGTACACCTTGCCGATGGTGCCATTTTCGATCACCTCGCGCATCACGCGGTAGTCCTTGTCCCAGCGGCGGTTCTGGTGCACGGTGAGCAGCTTGCCGCACTCGCGGCTGACCGCCACCATCTCGTCCCAGTCCGCGACCGACAGCGTCGCGGGCTTTTCCGTCATCACGTTCTTGCCCGCGCGCAGCGCCGCGATCACAAGCTCCTTGTGCACCTGATTGGGCGTCGCCACCAGCACAAAGTTGATCTCCGGGATGTTAAGCAGCTCGTCCAGCGTCCTGCACGGCTTCATGCCGAATTCCTTTTCCGCGCTCACCAGCTGCTGCTCGTCCACGTCGTAGGCCGCGAGGAACTCCACGCCCTCCAGCTTGCCCGCGTTGCTCGCATGCCAGTGCGCCATGCCGCCAAAGCCAATGATGCCGATCTTCAGTCCCATTTTTCATTTCTCCTTGCATGAATGATGTAGTCTATTCCTCTCTGCCGTAGGGGAACTGCGCGATGCGCAGCATGGACGTGCCGTAGGGCACCAGCGTGATGTGCACGCGCTCCTTGTCCGCCTGCCGCAGCGGCCGCACCGGCGGCTGATCCGCCGAGCCATGCTTTTCGCCCCATTCCGGGCAGATAAACGCCGTCGCCGTGATCTTTGTTCCCGTCTTGTCCACGGTAAATCCATATTCCGGCAGCAGCGCGTAATTCCACTGCGACAGCGGGTACGCCCAGCGGTCGCACAGCGGCAGCTCGCCCTTGTATTCCCAGCGCGTCTCAATCGGCAGCACGTACAGCAGCGGCCCGCGGTACACCGCCAGCGTCTGGTGATACCACTTCTCCGTGCGCACCTCCTGCGCGATGAACAGCCGGATCTCCGTCTCCTCGCCCCAGACGCGCTCCAGGGTCAGGTAAGAGCCCGCCTTTGCCGGGTACACCGTCTCGCCGATCTTTGCATACGCGTCCTGCGTCCAGCCGGGGATGCGCAGCTTCAGCGGGAAGGCCGCCTCCTGCGAGCACCTGACGCGGATCACGATCTCCTCGGACACGGGATAGTTCCCCTCAACGCTGACGTTCACCTTCGCCGGCCCGACGCGCCACAGCACCTCGCACGGCGCGTAAGACTGCGCCGCCAGCCCGCCCTCGCGCGTCGCCATCCACAGGTGCGCCGTGAACTTCGGCCAGCCCTGGTGCAGATTTGCGGTGCAGCAGCCAAACGTGGGCTCCAGCCCCAGCACGTTGCTGTCCTTGTCGTTGTTGTAGAAATCGCGCTTCTGATCGTCTATGCGGATCTGGTTCACCTGCTGGTAGTACGGGTGCGCCCAGCCGTCCGGCGTCAGCGCGCCGGGCAGCGCGTTGTACGCAATGCGCTCCCACAGGTCGCCCAGCTCCGCGTCGTCGCACATCGCCATCAGGCTCTCGAGCGTGTACATCATCTCCACCACCGTGCACGTCTCGATGCCCTGCGAGGGGTTTGCGCCCGACAGGTGCTCGTCGCAGGTGTACAGACCGCACGCCACGCCGTGCGCGCGCATCAGCTTGGTCCACCCCGCGCGGAAGGCCTGCTCCTGCTTGATGCCGCCGTGCACTTCGTGGTCCAGCATGGGCGTCTTGAGCGCCATGGCGATGTTGACGCCGTGCACATGATGGTGCTGCTGCCAGCCCGCCGACCACGCGTCGGTGTTGTTCTCGAGCATCGGCCCCAGCAGCGACCACGGGAACGCGCGCTTCTGATCCCGCGCGTCGGGGAAGGTGTGGAAGTACCCCGTCCAGTCGATGGACTGCTGCATCAGCTTGTCCTGCAGCTTCAGCAGCGCCTTCTGCCCCGTGATGTTGTACAGGAACTGGATCACCTGCAACTCCTCGCCCACGCGCGCGATGCTCCACAGCCCCAAAGGCCTCTCGTCCAGCGCCTTGTTCTGGTACGCAAAATAGCGCGCCAGAAAGCTCAGTACGCGCTTGTCGCCCGTGGCGGTGAAGTACTGCTGCATGCACTTGAGCGCCACCATGCGAGGCCACCAGTCGTCGTTGGTCGCAGGCCCGAAGAACCCGTCCTCGCGCTGCGAATCCAGCGTCCAGTCGATGAATTTCTGCGCCAGGCTTTTCAGCTCCTCGTCGCCAAGCTGCCACGCCAGCGGGATCAGCCCGTCAAAGTAGTACGGCCCGCGCTCCCAGTCGTCGCCGTCGCCGCCCAGCCACGCGCAGTCCTTCAGGCTGTCCCATACCTTGGTAAGGTTGCCGCTCAGCCCGTTTGCCATCGTGCGCTCCACGTCGCGCAGATACCCGGCGGGCTTGACAGCCCCCACGGGCAGCGGCGCGAACGCGTTGGGCGCCAGCGGCGCGCTGTTGAATATCGCTCGATCGATCATGCGAAATCTCCCTTCGGAAAAATCATTCCATCCTTACATTATTTTACCTGTTTGTACCGCCCTGCGCAAGCCGTTCCCGGCAGTTTAACAAACCGCATCCTGTCTTGTACTGGCCTCCCGGGGGGGGGGATGACCCCTGCACCCCTCCCCGCAAGGGGGAGGGGTGCAGGGGTCTATGGCGTCCTCGACGGACGCCGGGACGTTCTGGGGAATGTTTACCTAACTTCCCGGGGATGACCTCTGCACCCTCCCCACAAGGGGGAGGATGCAGAGGTCTAAGGCGTCCGCGACGGACGCCGGGATGGCCTGGGGGAGTGTTTAGTTTAGCCGGAGCTGCCAGTAGCAGATCGACCGCCGCTGCCAGGTGTGCGTGATGTGCAGCGCGCCGTCCCGCCACAGCACCGCCGGATACGAATACTCCCCCGGCATGGTCACCAGAGGCGTGAGCAATTCCCACTTCGCCCCGCTATCCCGCGACACAAACACCGAGATCGGCGAGCGCGCTGCCCAGTTGCCGCCCACCGGGTT
This sequence comes from Candidatus Spyradocola sp., assembly GCA_034113365.1. GTDB lineage: Bacteria > Bacillota > Clostridia > Christensenellales > UBA1750 > Spyradocola. Next base: position 24,856 of record JAXEXP010000158.1, on the reverse strand, counting down.
GCACACCAGATAGAGCGTCCCATCCGGCGCGCAGGCCACGTCCACGCCGCTGTTGTTGTTGGGCATGGATGTTGCATAGGGTTCGCACCAGCTCAACCCCTCATCCACTGAATCCACGCGATACAGCGTCCCCTGCGTAGTGCGCAGCAGCGCATGTACGCCCTTATTGTCGCGCCAGAGCGTGGGCTGGATCGCCCCAAACGGCGTCGGAATTTCGCCCTCCGGCCGCGGGATGCGGATGTCCGCCGTCCGCGCCCAGCTCGCCCCACCGTCCTCCGAGCGATCCATAAAGCACCGCCATTCGCCCTTTTCCAGCGACGCCGGTGCAAGCAATGCCCCGTCCGGCAGCACCAGTATCTTGTTGCGTACAGGCCCCCTGCCGCCCACGTCGCCCGGCACCAGCTCCTCCGGCTCCGACCAGCTGCGCCCAAAGTCTTTTGACCGCATCACCATCGTGTGCCAGTCCGCGATCACGCGCCCTTCCTTGTAGAACAGCAGCAGCACGCCATCCTTCCGCAGGTACAGCACCGGATTCCAGTGCGGCAGCCCGTTGTCGGGCGTCAGCGGCGCAGGCTCCTCCCAGTGCCCCTCTTTGGGCAAACACGCGCCCCAGATGCGCACGTCGTCCGCGCCCTCGCGCGTGCCCTGAAACCACACCGCAAACGCCCCGCCGTCCGGCGGCAGTGCGATGTGGCTCGCGTGGCACTGCACGCCCTCCCTCGGCTGGAAGATCAGCTCGTTGCGCAGGATCTGCATCAAAAACCATCCTTTCGATCGTACGGTTTGTATTTCGCTGTGAAATATGGTAAAGTATCCCCATCAACGAAACGGAAGGGAGCTGCTGACCGTGGACATCGCCTACCGCCCCGCCCGGGAAGAGGACCTGGACGAGATCATGGCGCTCATCCGCGCCGCCATCGACGACATGGAGCGCCGCGGCATCCATCAGTGGTGCGAATACTACCCCACCCGCGGCGATTTTTTGCAGGACGTCGCCGACGGCACCCTGCGCATAGGCATCGTGGGCGAACGCATCGCGCTCATCTACGCACTCAACCACGACTGCGACGACGACTACGCCGCCTGTGCCTGGGCGCAGCCCGAGCGCCCGTGGCTCGTGCTGCACCGCCTGTGCGTCCACCCGGAGTTTCAGAGCAAGGGCCTCGCCGGTCAGGCGCTGCACCATATCTTTGAGGAAGCCCGCGATTCCGGTGTGCGTTCGCTGCGTCTGGACGTGTTTTCGCAAAACCCCGCCGCGCTGCACCTGTACACCAAGGCGGGCTTTGCGCCCACCGGCCACGCCGACTGGCGGATGGGGCGCTTTATCATCATGGAAAAGCTGCTGGAGGAGGAGCGCGTATGATCCGCGTGCTGTTCGTGTGTCTTGGCAACATCTGCCGCTCGCCCATGGCGGAGTGCATTTTCAAGCAAATGGTCGCAAAACGCGGCCTTACGGAGCAATTTTACATCAATTCCGCCGCCACGTCTACCGAGGAATGGGGAAATCCCATCTATCCGCCCGCAAGGCGCAAGCTGCAGGAGATGGGCGTCCCGCTGACCGACCACCGCGCGGTGCAGATGATGGCGGGCGACTATGCGCGCTACGACCTGCTCATCGGCATGGATGGCAACAACCTGCGCGCCATGCGCCGCATCGCGGGCGGCGACCCCGACGGCAAGCTGCACCGCCTGCTGGACTACACCGACGCCCCCGGCGACGTCGCCGACCCGTGGTACACCGACGACTTCGACGCCGCCTATGACGACATCTCCCGCGGCTGTCAGGCCCTTCTCGATCACCTCACAAACACAAAATAAGGGGGAAAACTTATGCACTGGTGGCTTCAGAACGACCTTCGCATGATCCAGAACAACCTGCGCGACGTCGACGCGGGCATGGACGTGGAGCAGTGGTTCGAGCAGATCCGCCTGTCCCACTGCAACTGCGTGATGGTGGGCGCGGGCGGCATCACCTCGTTCTTCCCGTCCGAGCTGTCCTTCCAGACGGTAAGTCCGTATCTCAAGGGCGACACATTGGGAAAAATCGTGGACATCTGCCACAAAAACGGCGTCCGCGTCATCGCGCGCTTCGACTTCTCCAAGACGCACGAGCGCCTGCTTTTGCAGCACCCCGAGTGGTACTACGTCTCGGAATCCGGCCAGCACCTGCACTATAACGACACCGCCGTCACCTGCGTCTGCGGCGACTACCAGCAGCGCATTTCCATCGAGATCCTTCGCGAGGTGCTGCAAAAATACCCCGTGGACGGCGTGTTTTTCAACATGTTCGGCTTCCAGACCAAGGACTATTCCAACGTCGAGCACGGCATCTGCAACTGCCCGTCCTGTAAGGCCGCCTACCGCGCCTACAGCGGACGCGACCTGCCCAAGGGCGACAGCTGGAAGTCCGACAAAACCTACGCCGCCTTCAAGGAGCACACCGTGCACGCGCTGCTCACCCGCATCCGGCAGGCCGTAAAGGACGTCAATCCCGAGGTCGCGGTGTGCACCTACCACCACAACGTGGACATCATCCGCGAGGAATCCAACTCCGCGGTGGACCGTCCGCTGCCCTTTTTCCTGTATTCCGCGTCGGAAAACTGTGGCACGGCGGCGTTTAGCTGGGCGGGGGAAAAGACCATGCTCAACTGCGCCATCAACGCGGTGGACATCTTCTACCGCTTTCAGGGCGTGTCGCCCGAGCTTACGAAGATCCGCCTCTACCAGAACATGGCCGCGGGCTCGCAGCTGGATTTTTGCATCATCGGCGACTTTGCGGACTATCCCGACCGCGCGGGCGTGGCGGCGATGCGCGAGGTGTTCGCGTTCCACGAGCGCAACGCGGCGCTCTACGGCCGCCTGACCTCCTGCGCGCGCGTGCTGCTCTACCGCCCCGACAAGTCCAATAAGGAGTACCTCGGCTGGTACAATCTGCTCAAGGAGGCGCACGTCCCCTTCGACTCCCTCGACCATTTTGCCGCCGAAATGTACCCCGAAAAGGTGCAAAATCACGACGTTTTGATCGTCCCCGACCCCCAAAAGGTGCCCGATGCGCTGCTCGATGCGGCTCAAAAGCACGGCCTGCGCATCCTGTTTTCCGCGCTCACAGCGCCCGAAAACCGCGCCGAAACGCTGCTGCACGCGCGCTTTCTCCGCACCGAAACCGCCACCCGCGCGGCCTATCTCTCCACCCAAAACAAGGCGCTTTTCCCCTCCTTCCCCGACCGCGATTGGGTGATTCTGGACCAGGAATTCGGCGTTTTTGACTGCGAAAACGGCGAGCTGCCGCTGGTGCATCCCGCCCGTTTCGGCCCGCCCGAGCGCTGCTACGGCCACAAAACCGGCCCGGAACAAGCCCTTCTGACCAGCCCGGACGGCCAGATCATGGCCCTCACCTTCCGCATAGGCCAGCTCTACCGCGACTACGGCTATGCCGATCACAGGCTTATCGCGCTGGATGCGCTGCGCAAGCTTTCGCCCGCAGCCCTCTCCCAGCTCGCCACAAACGCGCCGTCCTGCGCGGAAATTTTCCTAAACACCCTCCCGGACGGCCGCACATTCCTGCAAATCCTCAACCTTTCGGGCTTCAACGGCGTCACGTTTGAGCCCTGCATCCCCCTCCACGGCGTGACCGTCACCCTCCCCAAACCCTACGAAACTGTCACCCCCGTGGACGCCGCGCAGCCTCCAAAGCTGACCGTTCAGCAGGGCAAAACCACGCTCGAACTGCCCCCGCTGACCCGCTATCAGGCCTACATCCTCGCATAAAAACCGCCCCTGAACGGTGCGACCCTATGGCTTCCCCTTGAGGGTTCACCCGGAGGGGCGAAGCCCTGGAGGTCGAGCGTTTCGGAATAAACAGTCCAGTGGACTGTTTATGGAGAATAAGCCGACCGGAACACCGGAACAGACGGAACGGCTGGTTCGGTGCGCAGCGGGAAGCTGTCGCCGCAGCGACTGATGAGGTGTCAGTCCCCCAAACGAAGCTTTAGACGCAGTTTTCCGCCTCTGCACCGTCTGCGTACAGGGGCGGTTTTGTCCCCCTTATGTCTCGTCCATGTTCACCTGAACTTCCTTCCTGATGATCGCACATTTCTGCAAATTATCAACCTTTCGGGCTTCAACAGCGCCACCTTCGACCCCTACATCCCCCTCCACAGCGTGACCGTCACCTTCCCCAGACCCTACGAAACTGTCACCCCCGTGGACGCCGCGCATCCCCCAAAACTGACCGTTCATCAGGGCAAAACCACGCTCGAATTGCCCCCGCTGACCCGCTATCAGGCCTACATCCTCGCATAAAAACTCGCCCCTGAACGCTGCGATCCCATGGCTTCCCCTTGAGGGGAAGCTGTCGCCCGCAGGCGACTGATGAGGTGTCAGTCCCCCCAACGAAGCTTTAGACGCAGTTTTCCGCCCCTGCACCGTCTGCGTACAGGGGCGTTTTTGCGCCCTCACATCCTGCCCCTGCGCCGCATACACTGCCCATGTAAACGATTCCCCCGCGCTCAGGAGGGGTGATTATGGAGGACGCTTTGCTTGTTTTCGACCACGTCTGCATGCGCTATCACCAGCAGAGCGGTGAGACGGCGGTCTTGGAGGATTTCACGCTTTCCGTCCGCAGGGGCGAGTTTGTCGCGCTGCTCGGGCCCAGCGGGTGCGGAAAGTCCACGGTGCTCTCGCTCGCGGCGGGCCTGCTGCGCCCGGATGCGGGCCGCGTGCTGCTGCGCGGACAGCCCATTGTTTCGCCGCCTGCGCACATGGGCTACATGCTGCAGCGCGACCATCTTTTCGACTGGCTGACGGTGCGCGACAATGCGCTGGTGGGCCTGCGCGTGCGCGGAAAGCCCACAAAAAAGCAGCTTTCCCTGGTGGATTCGCTGCTGGAAAGCTGCGGCCTTGCCGAGTTTGCGCACGCATTTCCGGGGCAGCTGTCGGGCGGCATGCGGCAGCGCGCGGCGCTGGTGCGCACGCTGGCGGTGGAGCCGGAGTTCCTGCTGCTGGACGAACCCTTCTCCGCGCTGGACTCCCAGACCCGCATCCAGCTTGCCGACGAGGTCAAGCAGGCCCTCTCCGGCAGCGACCGCGCCACCATCCTCGTCACGCACGACGTATCGGAGGCCATTTCTATGGCGGATCGGGTGGTGGTGCTGACGCACAGGCCGGCCAGGATCAAGTCGGAGCACGGGATCGAGCTTGTGGGCGGCCCGATGCAGCGGCGGCGGGATGCGCGGTTCCGGGACTATTTTGACCGCATCTGGAAGGAGCTGGACGTACATGTGCAATGAATCGGCGGCGCAGAGGAGGTATCTGGCCGGGCTGCGGCGCAGAAAGAGGGGCATAGCGGCGGCAAGATGGGGCATACTGGCGGTATTCCTGCTGCTGTGGGAGGCGCTGGCGCGGCTGGGCGTGATCGACGCGTTCCTGCTGTCCAGCCCCAGCCGCATGGCGGGCACGCTGTGGACGCTGGCACGCACGGGCGAGCTGTGGCTGCACGTGGGCGTGACGCTGTGGGAGACGGTGGTGGGCTTTGTGGTGGGCTCGCTGCTGGGCATCGGGCTGGCGGTGGCGCTGTGGTGGTCGGACACGCTGTGCCGCGTGCTGGATCCGTACCTGGTGGTGCTCAACGCCCTGCCCAAGATCGCGCTGGGGCCGGTGCTCATCGTGTGGATCGGGTCGGGGATGCCGGCCATCATCGTGATGAGCCTGCTGGTGTCGGTGATCGTGACGATGGTGACGGTGCTGGGCGGGTTCCTGGCCATTGAGCCGGAGAAGCTGACGCTGCTTCGGTCCTTTGGCGCGAGCAAGCTGCAGTGCTTTTCGATGGTGGTATTCCCCGGCGCGCTGCCCACGACGGTCTCGGCGCTGAAATTGGGCATCGGCATGAGCTGGGTGGGCGTGATCGTGGGGGAATTCCTGGTCAGCCGGGCGGGGCTGGGGTATCTGATCGTCTACGGCGGGCAGGTGTTCAAGCTGGACCTGGTGATGGCGGGCACGGCGGTGCTGTGCGTGCTGGCGGCGCTGATGTACCTGGGCGTCGCCGAATGCGAAAAGCGGCTGCGGGCACAGCGCGCGCAGCCCTGACGCGCAAGAAAAATATGGCGCTTGACAAGCGCTTGGCGCCCGGTCTATAATAGAGCCACAAGAAATCCTGGGGTGTGCGTAACGTCCTGATTTTGAACCTACAGACTCAAAATGGAGCCTGGGTCGTTCGTTCCAATGCCAGGCCGCCTTCCCTTCGGGGAACTGTCAGCGGAAGGCAGCGGACGCGCGCAGGGCACCACCCTGCTTTACGTAGCAGGTGTCAAAATAGGGCGAGCGGCACTTTGGGGTTTTTTCTTGCTTTTTGCGCGGCGGAAAACTTTTTTGAGAAAAAAGTTGAAAAAGGTGTTGACAATTCCCGGTCTGACTGCTATAATCATCTTCGTTGACACGGTGACGGGCCAACGAACGGTATAGCGGGATGGTGTAACGGTAGCACCTACGACTCTGACTCGTATTGCCTAGGTTCGAATCCTAGTCCCGCTGCCATTTTATATGCCTCCATGGTCTAGTGGCCTAGGACACCGCCCTCTCACGGCGGCAACAGGGGTTCGAATCCCCTTGGAGGTGCCAGAAAAGAAACAGCCTTTGTTTTATGGATAAAGGCTGTTTCTTTTTATCGAAATAAATCCCTTGCGGGATTTGTGGAATGCCCTTCGGACGTGAAATATGGCTCCGTCATGTGAAATGCGCTGCGGCGCTGTGTTTTTTGGCGGGAGAGGGTGTATAATGGGGGAAAGGAGGGAGCGGGCATGACGGCTGTGGGCGGCAAGAAGGGGCTGGCGCTGTGCATACTGGAGGTGCTGCGGCGGCATTCCTCGCAGGAAAAGCCGATGACGATCAAGCAGATCGAGGACAGGCTGCGCGGGGAGTTCGGGATGGAGGCGGGGCGCAACGCGGTGGCGCGCAACCTGTCGCTGCTGCGGGAGCTGGGGTATGACATCGGCACGGGGCCGGGCGGCAAGGGCGCGTATCTGGAGCCGGTGTTTTCCGACGGGGAGCTGCGCGTGCTCATCGACAGCGTACTGCTGAGCCGGTACATTCCCTCGGACGAGGCGCGCGTGCTGATCGGAAAGCTGCAGGGCATGGGGCGGACGGGGTTTTCGGACGGGCTGCGCGGCGTGCAGGCGGTGGACAAGTGGAACCGCACGCACAACCGGGACTTTTTTGAGCGGATGGACGCGCTGACGGGGGCCATTGCGGCGCACGTGCAGGTGCGGTTTTTGTACAGCCGTGTGGGCACGGACGGGCAGCTGCACGACGACGGGCGTGTGCGGCAGGCGCATCCGCTGGCGCTGATCTGCGCGCAGGGGCAGTATTATCTGCTGGCGTGCTACGACGGGGCGCAGGAGGTGCGGCACTTCCGTGTGGACCACATCAGCGGGCTTCAGGTGACGGAGCTGCCCGCGCGCACGGCATACGACCTGCCGGACTTCCGCGGCGGGGTGGACATGGCGAAGTACGCGGCGGAGCACCGGTACATGTTCAGCGGCGAGGTGATGCGCGTGCGGCTGCGCATGCCCGTGAGCGCGGCGGGGCAGGTGTACGACGCGTTCGGGCAATACGCGCGCATGGAGCCGGAGGCGGACGGGGAGAACATGGTGGTGCAGCTGGAGTCGTCGCTGGAGAACATGCGCATCTTCGCGCTGCAGTACGCCGGGCTGTGCGAGGTGCTGGAGCCCGCGGCGCTGCGGCAGATGGTGCGACAGGACGTGGAGCGCATTGCGCGCAGGTACGGCATCGAAACGGAATAGGATGGAAAAGCCCCGCTTTCCGGGAAGAGAGAAAGCGGGGCTTGGTGCGTCATTTTGGGGGATCAGTGGAGGAATTTTTCGGGGAGGAACTTTTTGAGGGCGTAGTGCAGCGGCAGGCCGAGCACGTAGACCACCACGGCTTCGCCCAGGCCCACGGACAGCGCGGAGGGCCAGAAGGGCAGGCCGGCGGCCAGGTGGAGCGTAAAGTAGCCCACGACCAGCGCGTTGACCACCACCACGGGCAGCACGGCGATCCAGGCGGGCAGCTTGCGCATGAAATAGGTGGCCAGGGAGGCGAGCAGCGTGGCCAGCGAGCCGAACACGATGTCCATCACGCCATAGCCGCCCAGCACGTTGCTCAGCAGGCAGCCCACGAACAGGCCGGGGATGGCCTCGGGCATGAGGATGGGCAGCACGGTGAGCGCCTCGCTGATGCGGAACTGCACGTCGCCATAGGAGATGGAGAAGAAGGCCATGCACAGCACGGCGTACAGCGCGGCGATGAGCGCGCCGCGAACGAGTCTGCGGGTGGTGAGTTTCATTTGGACAACACTCCTGTTTCTGAAAGGATTTTGATCGCACAAAACGAGGGGAGCGGCCGCTGTGACCGCTCCCCTTTGTGGCGCAAAAATACGCAGACAACAGCCTGCGGGTGGGCGCGCGTGCACAGACGCGCCGCAAGCCTGCAGGCGGATGCAAAATCCGTAGTTTTGTTTAACGACGGGATGGTCACGAACCGTCTATTCGTTTATGGTACCCAGTATATCAGCTTTTGGGGCCGCTGTGTGTTAGAAATGGGTTAAGCGAGTACGGTGAAGTCCGCGCCGATGCGGGGAGAGATGTGCTGCGCGGCGCACCGCGAGGCGGAGACGGCGTCGCGGAGGCGGGGCGCGTCGCACTCGAGCAGCGAGAAGGCGGCGGTCAGCACGCGGTCCAGCGCGTCCTCCAGGGGGCAGCTCAGCTGCAGCAGGGGCAGGTCCTGCTCGAACTGGCGCAGCATGCCGGTGGCCATGGAGCAGCCCAGCACGATGAAATCGGTGACGGGGGCGGAGGGGTGCAGGCGCTGCCACAGCGCGCGCAGCGCGGCCTCCGCTTGCTGAAGATAGGCGTTGCAGGTGCACAGCTCGCGCACGAAGCGCTGGACGCTGACCTCGCGGGTCTGCAGCGCGAGCCAGACGCGGGCGTGCAGCAGCGCCAGCGACAGCCCCTCCAGCGCAGAGGCGGCGGGCTGTGCGGCGACATAATCGCGCACATTGTGCTGCAGCTCGGAGAGGATCTGCAGCGCGAGGGACTCCTTGCTCTCGAAATAATAGGTGAACAGACCCAGCTTTGCGTTGGCGTCGCGCACGATGCCCTGGATGGAGGCGCCGAAATAGCCGTGCTGCGCAAAGTTGCGCCGGGCGGAGCCGTACAGCGCCTTGCGCGTCTCGATCCCGTTGCGGTAACTGGCCATGAAATGCTCACCTCATTGATGTAATTTACAGCTTTTGTACCTATCAGTATAGCATATCCCGGTTCGGGGGTCAATGCGAATAGAAAAGCAAGCAAAGCGCGGAAGGAGGGATCGGGTGATCTTTCCTTCCGCGCTTTGCGTTGTGGTATGAGCCGCACGGCGGCTGTATTTTCAGGTGATACGCCCTCCGGTTAGGGATAAGGCGCGTTGTCGGAAGCCTACACGATGAAAGGCTTGATCTCCTCCAGGAGATCCTCACAGTCGTTCTCGTAAACTTCCATGGTGATGGGCTTGTTCAGGTCGAGGCTGAAGATGCCCAGGATGGACTTCGCATCAACAACGTGACGACCGGAACGAAGATCGATGTCGTAGGGATACTTGCTGACGACGTTGACGAAATCCTTTACGTTTTCCGCCAGAGACAGGTGGATGGTAACCGACTTCATAAGTAACAACCTCCTTTCGATTACAAACACAGTATATCACAAAAAATCCCAGTATCAAGGGCTTTTTGGAAAACTTAAAAAAAGTTGATTTTGGGTATTGCATTTTTTACTGAAATGTGTATAATATTAAGAGCAACGGGGTTATAGCTCAGTTGGTTAGAGTGTCACGTTGACATCGTGAAGGTCGATGGTTCGAGTCCATTTAACCCCACCAGAAAAAGCGCCTGAAATCGAGGATTTCAGGCGCTTTACTTTTCGTCGAAACCCACTTTGTAACCCACTTGTATGATTTTTCCCAATGCAGCATCTACTTTCTGTGCGGTATCATGCCTGAAATCGTCTATTGCATGCCCGTATGTGCCGCGGGTATCCATGCTGCGGCTATGACCGACCATCTGCTGCAGCAGCGCTTCCGGCATCTCCACGTTGATGGAGATCATGGTGTGCCTCAGCTCGTATAGGCTGGTCTGTGTCATGCCATGCAAACGGCAGTATGTCTGCCATTGCCGGTAGATGTTGCGCGGCTCGCTGACAGCTCCATCATGTGCCGGGAAAATCCACGGTGAGATGATACCGGAGGACTGGAGCATCTGTCGCTGGGCAGCGAGGATGTCCTTTGCGATGGCCGGCAGCTCGATCACACGACGGGCGTTCTTGTTTTTCCCCGAGGTGATCTCTCCCAGCGCGTTGACGGATCGCCGGACGGAAAGTCGTGTGTCGGATATATCCTCCCATTGGAGGCCTGTGAGTTCACCAGGACGCAAGCCCGTGGTGACGAGGAGGCGCCATGCGTGGATGTACCAGCAGGGTTCCTGCTTGCCGCGGTGCGGGATGGTATCAACTGCAAAGAGAGTGCGCACATCATCTGGCGTCAGGATGGACTTTTCCACCGTGACGGCATCGCGCGGAATGGTCAGCGGCCCGTCCTCATCCCGATGGTAATCAATGGGTATGCGGCGGCTGCGACAGTATTTCCAGAAGGATGTAATGGTGGCGCGCAGCACTTTGAGCGTTTTCTCGGACAGGGGCTTGCCTCTGGCTTTGCTCTCCCGATACGCTGCATCGATGCAATCCTGCCAATCCTTCGGCGTGATGGAGCTGATCCGCTTGTATTGCAGGCGCGGCACGATGTAACGTCTGCCCATCAGCTCGGGCTGCCGGTAGGATGTGCCGGTTTCGCCGAAACGATCCAGGAGATCTGCGACGTATTCGTCCCACAGCTTGCCCAGACGGACGTTTCCGCTGGCGTGCCCCGTTGTGAGCCATGCGTCGGCCTTCTTTTCCGCTTCGATTTTCCCTTTTCGGCCGGGCGTCGAGCTGGAGAATGTGCGACGTTCCCCATCAAATTGCACCTTGATCTGCCAGCGGCCATACTTTTCCAGCCAGACCGCCTCGTTTTTTCTTTCTGCCATGTTGTTCACCTTCTTTTGTGGCATAAAGAGCGTAAATGTGATAGAATATAGGTGCACGAAATCTCAATGTGTATCGCGCTGCAGGGCTTGGGCGCGGTGCATCACCCCCTTTTTCTCTTACCTCCAGCCGCTCGCGTTCGCAGACAGACGCGGGCGGCATTTTTTATTCTTCAAAAAACACGTCGTAAGATTCCCAGAATAACATGTCTCCACTTGTTGTCGTAAAGAAGAAAATCAACGGCACATACTTCCTGTCGGAAGCGGTCGTTGACTCGAAATGGCGTAAATTGTGGGTAGAAACCGCCTATATAAACAAAAAAGGCATTACGCAAGTCGAGATGATGCCCGGTGAAAACCGAACCCCCGCGTCTACGTCCGAACCGCATCTTGCTTCTCTGCCTACCTCTAGCATAGCAGAGAATGATGCTGTTGTCAATGAGACAGAAGTCCAGCAGCGCAATGAATTTTCTGACAAAAACCTGCAGTTTTCTGTAAGAGACGAAGATCCTCCGAAAAAGACGATCCTCGGATACAAGGTGTTTGTCGTATTTGAGAACAAACCTGGCGAATTATATCCGCCTATGGTTGCAAATCCGGGCGGTGAAGCCACCCCTGTGGGAGTATGGCTGAACGCGGATGCTGCGCCTCGCGCAGCGGACAGCAAAACAGGAAGAATGCAGGTGCAGGCAGGAGGGAAGGGAACACAGGCATCGAAACAGCAGCTCGCATATCGCCCTGGGTGGCATCTTGGCGACTTGCCTATGGCTACCCAGTTTGCCAGAATGAACCCGGATACGGGAAAGAAGGAGCTGTTCCCCGCCAACTTCGTGTGGGCAGAATGCGATTGCGCCGCTGACATTGACTATCAGGATGAGGCAATGTCCTATGGGTACAACAAGAACGGAAAGTTCCAGCACTCTCTTGCAGGCCTGCCTCGGCTGCCCAGAGAAGCGGATGGGACGGCTGGATACTACCGCTACAGAACGAATCCCCGCCCTGACACCGTGCCTTGGATCATCACGGGCGCAATGAAGGTGCACAGAATTCTGGACGATGCTGAGACAGATGCAATCCTGCGCGATGCGGGTGTAGAGCCTATGGCACGCCAGGGCGGCCCGATCGATCTGGAGAAGTACGGTTTCAAGCGCGGAGTTGTGGACGAGATCTCGCAGACGCTGAAGCCGAAGAATGGCCTGAAGCTGTCTGTACGCGATCAGTTTGCGACGGATTATGATCAGTGGGCGAACAACGGACGTGATGACAATGCCATTATCGAAGTAGGCACCACACCTGATGTGTTGCAAGATCTTGGCGCACGAAAGAAAAAAACCGTTATGCAAGGTGCCAGCATCAATCATGCGATGAAGGGACATCCCGAAATGACAGATGCTCTTTTGAAGCAGGTGCCTGACGCGCTTGAGAATCCTGTGATCGTGCTGAAAAGCAGAGTCGCACCGAACACCAATAACCCCGGCGACAGGCCGCAGACGGTTGTGGTGTATGGAGACCTTACGGACAGTAACGGCTATCCGATCTTGATGGCGGTGAACATGAAGTTCTCTACGCCTGGTCGTCCTACTGAAGTTGAGGATGTACAGCTGATCAAGAATGCCTATGCAAAGGGCAGAGGATTGGCCGGACAGGTTGAAAACAGTGATGTTCTGTATCTGAATGAGGATAAAGAAAGAACCAATAAGTGGCTGGTGGATCGCCGGCTCCAATTGCCATTGATATCGGCGCACTATGGTTCCATAGGCAGTATAGCAGAGACGGATGATGAAGTCAAGATAACGGGTGTTCCCTACAAAGAACTTGTCGGTGGAATAAAGTTCTCCGTCAAGGACGTGACGCCGGAGGACACGCAGCGGCTGGAGAAGGAGAACGCTCGGCTCAAGGCGGCGCTGGAGAATGCGCGTGCACAGCTGCGGCTGACGGGCGGAAACCAGGTTTCCGCGCAGGCGGTGGAGAAGCTGGCTCGAAAGATCGTGCGGGACACGCACAGCAGGTACGACGCTGCTTCGCTGGCGGGGGAGCTTGAGCAGATCTATACCTATGCGGCGACGGCTGAGAACAGCGAGGAGGCGCTGCGGGAGATCGACGACGTGGGCATCGGCCTGGCAAAGAAGGTGCTCAGGCAGTCGAAGCAGATGGACACCACGGTGTCCGACCAGCTGACGGAGCTGAAGGATTACCTGCGGAACACCGGACTGTCGCTCAATGAGGACCAGAAGGCCGAGGCCGCTGCGATGTACGGCAGCTACAACGACTTCCGCCGGCAGGTTTTCGGCACCATCAAGCTGACGCGCGACGGCGTGCCGCTGGACGTGGCCTGGGGCGAGCTGCACGACGCATACCCCTGGCTGTTCGACACGGACGGTACGGATATGCTGGAGAGCCTTGTGCGCGCTGCGGAGCTGACCCGGCCGCAGCTGGTCAACCCTTACGGCTATAATCTGGATGAGGCGGCCGCCGATCTGTGGCTGACGATGCAGCAGGAGTACGCAAACCTGCCCGTCAACCGCACCTACGCGGACAGGCAGAAGGCCAGGCTGGATGCGCTGCGCGCCGAGCAGGCGGAGAACCTGCGCAGGATGCGGCAGGAGGCGAAGGACAGGTATGAGGAGCGGCTCAAGGCGGTCAAGGCGGAGAACCAGGCAAAGCGCGCGGCGCTCTCCGAGCAGTACAAAAAGGCGGTGGAGGACGTCAAAACCGCCGAGCGTGTCGCAGAAGGCAGGCTGCGTGCAAAGGAACGGCAGAGGGCGCAGGAGCAGCTGCAGGCCGCAAAGCAGCGCGCGAAAGAGCTGGTAAGGCAGCACCAGCTGTTGGCCAATGAAAAGCTCGCGCAGCAGCAGGCGCGCTCCGACACCCGGATTTCGGCATTGGAAGCCCAAGTCCGTGAGCTCAAACAGCTGGTAAAGGATGAACGTGTGGCTGGTAAAGCAAATGCAGCGAATGAGGGCAAAAGACGAGATTACCGGAACGAAGTGATTGAGTCCGCAACATCTTTGAGCGATTGGATCATGTCTCCGCTTAGAAGCAAGCGGCATATTCCGAAGGATTTGAAAACCAGCACAAGGAGAGGAAATGAGGTGAGAAAAAAGCTGCTGGGCAATGAACGCATCACCCGGATGGCTGAATACCGAGTAAATGAATGGGATTATGAAGCGTACACAGCACTTTACACTGAATTGGTGAAGCAGGGATTTCCGGAGGCGGCGATCCATGGCGCTGTAAACAGCGCGATAAACGAACTGGAGGACGACGGCGTAGTGGAGAGCAAACCGTATAATCCGGAGCAGTGGACGAAAGACGACCTGCAGAAAGCATTTGAGGAGGCAATGGTTACTGGAGATATGACCCCTGTGGAGGAGATCAGCCAGGTAATACAGGAACAGAGCGATACCTATTGGCAGATCATTCCGCAGGCCCCGGAGGATTACATAAAAGCTGCGGCAAAGAAAGCATTTCTTGCCGTATCTGGAGATGCCAGTGATGCGCAGGCGGTGCGCGTGCTGAGCATCGCCGGATATGACAAGAAGGATGCAGAGAACTGGAAGAACAATGAGATCCGGCAGGATCTGTATGCCTATATGGATAGCGGAGACTGGAGGAGTGTGAACGAAGAAATTGTGTTGCTGAAGAAGAATGGCGTGAGTGATGAGAGCATCAAGAGCAGCCTGACGAGCAAGTACAAGCCGCTCATCATAGATGCATATCAGAACGGCAACACGGAAGAGTACAACAAGCTGGTTGATACGCTGAAGAAAATCAACGTTTATGATGCGAAGGGAAGGTTGTATTATACGCAAGAACGCATCCTCAGCTGGCTTGAGGACTGACGCAAAAAGCGCCCCATCGGGGCGCTTTTTTGCTATGAATTGACCGGTTTATATGAGTTTCTCGTAGTCGCGCGCGCCATAGAAGAAGCGCAGGATGTGGACGGTCTTTTGCGGTTCGTCCACGCTGTACACCATGACATAGTGGTCGATCACGGCACGGCGATACCCGAGGGCGCGGAGATTTGGGTCGCGGCACTCCTCGTACAGATAGGGCATCTCCTCCATGCGGTCATAGCAGGAGGAGACTTTGTCAAGAAATGCAGCTGCCGCCGCGGGGTTATCCAGGGAACGGGCGATGTAGGCCACGATCTCGTCGAGATCTTCGACGGCGGAGGGCGAGATGCTGAGCTTATAGGCCATGCTTTGCACGCAGCTCCTTCGTCGCCGTGCGGGCATCCAGAGCCTCGCCCTCGCGGTACTCGGTTTCGGCCTTGGCGAGCTTGGCATAAACGTCCTGCATGAGCATGCGCTCTTCATAAGCCTTCATGCTCATAATCACCATGTCGCCGTAGCCGTTTTTCGTGATGAAAACGGGTTCATCCGATGCGCTGCACATCTGAGAAATGGCAGCAGTGTCTTTCAGATCCCGTATGGGAATGATCTTCGGCATGATATCCCTCCTTTGTGTGGATTTATCATACCATAATTATGTCACACGTGCAAGAGGATTATGTGTAGCAGAGCGCTTTTTCCTGTGATGTGGGGAGAAGGCGCGCATACTGGCGTGATACGCTGTCAGCGAAAGGAGGCGGAGGCTATGAGAAGCGTGACCTACGATCTGAGGCTGGATGTGCGGCGCAGCGGCAGCCAGGCGTCCATCCGGATGCGGCAGGGCGAGCAAAAGGCGCGACGGATCGTCGCGGCGCTGACGGACGGCGGCAAGCCGCTGGGCTATGAATACCTTGACGCTGCGATCCTGCGCGCGGTCAAGCCGGACGGAACGGTGCTGCTGGACGACTGCGAGCTGACCGGGAGCATTGTGGAGTATGAGATTCCCGAGCAGCTGGCGGCGGTGGAAGGCGCGGTCACCTGTGAGCTCCTGATCTACGGCGTGGACAGCGCAATCCTGTACTCGCCCAGGTTTGACGTATATGTGGAGGGCGTGCTGTACGACAACGGCAAGATCACGAGCCGGGATGAGTTCCGCACGCTGATTGCTGCGCTGGCTAAGCTCAACCAGCTGGAGGCGACGGAAGAGGACCGGCAGGAGGCCGAGGCAGAACGCCGGGACGCTGAGGAGCTGCGCATGACCGCGGAAGAAGAGCGGCAGGCAGCGGAGCAGCTGCGGCAGGATGCAGAGGCGGAGCGAGAGGGAAAGCTGTCCTCAATCCGCGTCACGGCAAGCACGCTCAAGTCCGGATACCCTGCAACGGCGAGCATCAGCATGACGGCAGAGGATGGCATCCGGCTGGCGCTGGGGCTGCCGCGCGGCGAGAAGGGCGAGACGGGGCTGGGCTTTAAGCTGATCGACCACTTTGACACCGAAGAGGAGCTGCTGGCTGCTGTGCCTGCGCCCAAACCGGGCGATGGATACGGTGTGGGCACGACGACGCCCTGCGATGTCTACATTTACGGAGAGAAAAGCGGCTGGGTCAACTATGGGCAGATCGTGGGCGCGATCGGTGAGACTGGCGCTGACGGCGCGTACTACTACCCAGAGATCGATGCGGACGGAAACCTGAGCTGGTGGAACACCGGAGATCTGGAGAACCCGACGCCCGTGAACATCAAGGGACCGAAGGGCGACAAGGGCGACCAGGGCATTCAGGGTGAGGTCGGACCGCAGGGCGAACAGGGGATCCAGGGCCCAAAGGGCGAGGACGCTGTGCTGCCGTCGTGGATCGGAGACAAGAAGCCGGCCTATACGGCCAGTGAGATCCATCTTTCCGACCAGAAGGGGTATTACGATGCCTCCAACCTGGAAGCGGCGATGGAGGAGACCGCGCAGCGCATCGGCAGCAATGTGTATGAGGTCGCAAAGAAGGGAGTCACGCTGCAGACCGCGGACTGGATCTACAACGAGATGGAAATGCGGTACGATGCGACCATTGCGGACGAGCTCATCGTACCGGGAATGATCCTTCTGCTGGTTCTGCCGGATGAATGGAAGGGCAAGGTCAGCATGACTGCGCTGGAACCGGGTACCGGAACGGTGAAGGTGTGGACGAACAATGTCCCGCCGGAGTCGATCACGCTGCACATGGTGCTGTTCAGCGTGCGATAGGAGGGCGCAATGAAAACGATACGCTTCCGCGGCAGAACGCCGGAACCGCGCTGTGTCACGTTGGGCATGCAGGAGGATCACAATGCTGAGAGCGTGCGCTTTGTCGTTCCGGGCAACGAGGATGAGTGTTGTCTGCTGTACCTGAGCACAGGCAATTCCGGTGACGTACTGTGGCTTGAAAATGGTGTCTGGACGCCGGAGCGCACCTACATGCGCAGGCCGGCACGGTATCGGTGCTACCTGGAGCGGCGCAGGGGCGATGAGATGGTATGGCATAGCGAGCCCTTCGAGCTGCATGTAGACCGGCTCCCGGCGATCGGTGAAAAGATCGCAAGGGCCAATCCCACGCTGCTGGATCAGGTTACAGAACAAGCACAAATGGTCGAGAAGGAGGGACAGGCTCTTCTAGCCCGCGCGCAGGCTGTGGAAGATTTTACCGCAGCGGTGAGCAGGGTGTCGGTGAGCGTTGAGACGCTGCCGGAGGGAACCGCGGCACAGGGCAGCGCACAGCTGGACAAGACCAGCGGGCTGCGCATCGCGCTGTCCATCCCCAAGGGTGACAAAGGCGACACCGGCGCGACCGGCCCGCAGGGGCCAAAGGGTGACATGGGCGCAACCGGGCCGCAGGGCCCGAAGGGCGACATGGGCGCACAGGGGCCGCAGGGTGCACAGGGAGAGACCGGCCCGCAGGGCCCAAAAGGCGAAACCGGTGCGACGGGTCCGCAAGGCGTCCAGGGCCCCAAAGGGGACAAGGGCGACACGGGTTCGGGCTTTGCGGTGCTGGACTATTATGATTCGGCAGCGGCGCTGCGGGCAGCGGTGACAGCGCCTTCTCCCGGCGACGCCTACGGCGTGGGCACGGGTGAACCGTATGACATCTACATCTACGGAAGCACATCCGGCTGGGTCAATAACGGCCCGCTGCAGGGTCCGAAGGGGGATAAGGGCGATACGGGAGCAACGGGCGCAACGGGTCCCCAGGGACCCAAAGGCGAGACGGGACCGCAAGGCCCGACCGGCCCAGCAGGGGAGGACAGTGCGACAGGTGCACAGGGCCCCAAAGGCGACACCGGCGCGACCGGGCCGCAGGGGCCAAAGGGCGACAAGGGTGAGATTGGCGCAACGGGACCACAGGGACCGGCCGGCGCCAGCGCAACGCTGACCCTGCACAGATGGATGGATTAAGAGAGGAGGGCGCGATGTGGCACTATATTGGGGCAGCAAACGCTGCGGGCAGGTGATGACATCCGATACCATTACCCTGATCCCCACGGACGACGCAACTGCTACGGAGCCGGACGTGCTGGCGGGCAAGACGTACTATGCGCAAGACGGGCTGCACACGGGTACCGGGACGTACTGTACGCTGTACACTGGCACCACGGACGAAGCCCCTGACGCATCAGTGGGGCAGGACGGCGACCTGTACCTGGCACTGGAGGAGGCTTAGCGCGTGGCGAGCTATGATGTGACAGGTGTGCTGCCCACAAAGCTGTCAGCGGGCGACGTGCTTAACTGCCCGTACAGCGGACAAGCCATCCCGGTTGAGCTGCCGAAGGGCATCTATAAGCTGGAGTGCTGGGGTGCGCAGGGCGGCTATCGCTCCTCTCCCACTTACGGCGGCAAGGGCGGGTATGCCGTGGGCACGCTGATGTTGGAGGAAGCGACGGTACTCTTCCTGCTGGCTGGCGGCGCCGGCAATACGGGCGGCACGGCGGGCGGATTCAACGGCGGAGGATCGCGCACGACCTATCCGGGCGGCGGCGGTGCGTCGGACGTGCGGTTGGGCGAAAACTCTCTTTATGCACGTCTGCTGGTGGCGGGAGGCGGCGGTTCGGACGGCGCGGCCAGCAAGATCGGCCTGTATGGAGGCGGAGAGACCGGCGGCACCGCGTCGGAATACTACGGCACGGGCGGCGGAGGCGGTACCCAGACCGCAGGCGGCGCGGGCGGAAACAGCAACTCCGGGACCTTCGGCCAGGGCGGGCAGGGCCTGTACCGCTCCTCGGGCTACGGCGGCGCGGGCGGCGGCGGCTGGTATGGCGGCGGGGGAGCGTATCCGGATAGCTCAGTGGATGACGATCGCGGGGGTGGCGGGGGCAGCGGCTATCTGTGGACAGCAGCCAATGCGGCCAATTATCCATCCGGCTGCCTGCTGAACAGCGCGCACTACCTGACGGATGCTGTCATGATCGCGGGCAATGCCGCCATGACGCTGCCCGACGGCACAGCGGCTACCGGAAACAGTGGCGACGGCTATGTGCGCGTGACGGTCATTCAGGTGCAGAGCTGCCCGTTGTGGGTGAAGCAAAACGGCGTGTGGACGCGCGGCAGGACGCTGTACGTCAGGCAGGGCGGTGTGTGGGGGGACGTGGACGAAGCGCAGATGGAGCGCGTCATCCGAGCGCAGCGGCGCACGGGCCCGTGCTACATCTGGGAGAAGCTGGAGGGCGCGGAGGATCCGCACACGCTGCTGCTCATCAGCGACACGCTGGAGGATTGGATCGGCGGGCATGCGCTCACCAACAACGGTGTACAGGTCAGCACAGAGCAAAGCAGGTTCGGAGGTAAGTCTCTGTACTTTGGTGGGAGCCATTATCTCACTATTGACGATGTATCTCTTTGCAATGGTTCTGGCGACTGGACGGTAGATTGGTGGGAATACCGCACTGCGGCCATCGGAAACACAGGAACCATATCCCGTAACGGCAATAATGATAATTATTCTGGTCTTCTCTTAGGATACGTGGACAGCATTGACGGGACACTCAAGTTTTACGCCTCAAACAACTCGTCGAGCTGGAATGTAGCCGATTCAATGGCCAGCGGATACCCCTTGCTGAATCAGTGGATACATCGAAGCGTGGTGCGAAGTGGCAGCACCTTTTATGCATTTGAAAACGGTGTGTGCAAAGGTAGCGCAAATAGCTCTGCAGCGTTTTCGTTCACAAAGCCAATAAATATCGGCTACTATCTCGGTGGTTGCTTCTCCGGGTATATGGACGAAATTCGCATCAGCGACGTTGCGCGGTGGACAGCAGACTTTACGCCCCCGCAGGAGGCCTATACCTTTCAGCGGCGTGTGGGATGGGTGACGAGCGACGATCCGGACGCCTACCCGGACGATGGCGTGGCAGCGGACGGATATACCTACAGGAGGTGGTGACATGGCCTGGTCGGATGTGGTGACAGGCAATTTGGATGTTTATGAGCTGCCGCAGAGCGAGTACGACGCGATGGCGCGTGCGGGTACGCTCGATGAAAATGCGCTGTACCTAACGCGCGGCGGTGACGCCGATTGGCTGCGCTGCAAGGCCACCAAGACAGTTACGGTGGTACCGGAGGACTGGGTGGAGAGCAGCACGAGGGAAGGGTATTAAGCGGTGATATCCTGCGAGGAGATCACTGCGGACGACACACTGCTCTGGTCCATCAGCGATGCGCAGAAAGGCGCATACGCCTGGGGCTCCTGTGACCCGGGCGCGGGAAGTGTGCTGCTGTACATCGATGCGGTGCCTGAGGAGGCGCTGATCTTCAAGCTCAAAATCATGGAACAGACGGAGGGATGATATGGCGACAGTAGTAGATGCGGCGCGCAAGGGCATCTCCATCGTGGTGGGCGCGGCCACGGGCGGCGGCGCCAACGCCGGGTGGTTTGGCGACGGGCGAGACGGGGAGCTGTTTGTCGCGGACGGCGAGACGCTGGCGCTGGATGTGGCGCAGGACGAGGGACAGATCGTCAAGCAGTACACGTCCGGGTACATTGGCACGGGCAGCCTGTTGACGGCGGCGAACCGGTGCAACGGCATGGTGCTGCTGTTTAGCGGCGACCTGACGATCAAGGGCACGATCTCCATGGACAAAAAGGCCCCGCTGGCCAACCCCATGGAGGATCAGTGCGCCGCCGAGGTGCACGTGGCGCTGTGCGGAGGTCTGACTGGCGGGAAGGGTGGGACGGCTGGCACTGGTCAAGGCTTCCGAAAGTATTACGGTTCTGAAACAGATAAAAATACAGATTCTTTTGCTATTGGCGCGCCGGGACAGGGCGGTCTTGGATTTGCATTCGGTGGTGGCTACGGTGGCGGCAGTGGGAACGTGCAGTATAGTTATAATGCTCTTGCCGGCGGTTCCTCTGTGGAAAGGCCCCCTGTTGGAACGACAATACCGTATAAACAAACTGCGGAAGAAGTTGACGCCGGTATAGCAGGAATATATGGGTGCGGAGCGGGTGCCAAAACTGGTAATGGTGCAAAAATAGGAGGAGCGGGGCCTGGAGGCGCTGGCGCAATTGGCAGTTATTCCTGGGGCGTTGCTGGAACTGCAGGGGATGCAATCGGCGGCGGCGCTATCTTTATCTTTGCGAAAGGTCGAGTTGTTATCGAAGGCACTGGCGTAATCACTGCTGATGGTGGTGATGGTGGCAATGGTGTGAAAAACACAAACAATTATGCGAACTCTTCATATGGATACGTTGATGCTTCGGCTGGTGCGGGCGCTGGCGCCGCTGGTGGCGGTATCATCGCAATTATTCACACTGGTGACTTCACGAATGAAGGCAGCGTCGCTGCACGAGGAGGTTTTGGAGGCGCATCTGCTACTGCCACTGAGTCAACAAAAAATATAACTGCAACGTCCACTGCAGGCGCTGACGGAGAGATTGGCACCGTGCTCATCACCACGCTGGCCGACCTGCTGGCAAAATAAAGGAGGCACTAGATGGAAAGAGAGCTCAGAATGGTCATCGTGGCCGACACAAACACCGAGGAAGCCCGGCAGCTCATCGCGCAGCTGGCAGAGAACCCCGCTATCCCGCAGACCGTCTGCACCCCGGCGCTGGTGCGGCGCATAATCCCCATCCGGGCCAACCCGGCTGTGGGCGTGATGTTTTGGAGCAGCGACCTGCAGGGGCTGGCTGCGGACGTTGAGGCGTTTGCCGCCTACGTCAAGGGCGAGGCGGCCGTCAAGGAGGCGGCGCACACCGCGCAGCGATACGTCCCGGACGACGTGGCTTATGCGCAGCCCCGCGTGCTGTTTGAGGAGTGGAGCGGCGCGGGCGCTGCGTATGTGGTGGGCGACATCCGCACGCGCGGCGCAGACCTGTACCGCTGCCTGACCGCCCACACCTCGCAGGAGACGTGGACGCCCGAGAACAGCCCCAGCCTGTGGGTGCGCATCGCCGACCCGGCGCAGGAGTGGCCCGAGTGGGTGCAGCCGACCGGCAGCACGGACGCCTATGCGCAGGGCGCGAAGGTCATCCATAACGGCAGCAAGTGGACAAGCGATGTGGACGCCAACACCTGGGAGCCGGGCGTCTACGGCTGGACGGAGGTGACGGAGTAATGGCGACGATCACATGGAAACAGGCAGACGGCAAGGCCGCGCCCAACGCGGCGCTGGTCATTGCGCAGGCGGCAAGCGCGGAGTTCTCCGTGCCGGTGGGCATCCTGCTGGGCACGGTGGAGCGCGAGAGCAACTTCCGGCTGGGGCTGGTCAGCAGCGCGGGCTCGGTGGGGCCGTGCCAGTTCAAGCCGCAGTATGCGCAGGACTATTATCGCTATGCCGGGTTCGAGTTCGACCTGGAGGGCTGGGCGTCGATCAGGGGGCTGGCGGCGGTGTACGTCTACTATGCTGGCCTTGCGGCCAAGCGTCACGGCTTTGCGGGCGACGACCGCTGGCGGTTCGCGCTGCTGGCCCATCGCTATGGTCAGAACAGCACGCAGGCCAAGACGCTGGACACCACGGGCCGCGTCAGCGACGTGGAGGCGTGCATGGAGCGCAATGGGTTGTGGTACAGCGATGTGGCCCAAGAGGACAAGCACTACGATGCGGCGGACGTCGCAGCCAAGGCGGCCAGCTGGGCAAAATCCAAGGTAGGCTGCAAGTACAGCCAGGCGCAGAGGGACAAGCCGGATGTCTACGATTGTTCCTCGCTCGTGGCACGGGCGTACAGCGCGCAGGGCGTGGACTGGAGTTGCGTGGGCAAGGCCATCCCGCTGTCCTGCGAGGAGGTGTACAGCGATCAGTTTGAGCTGATTTGGCCTGCGGACTACACCAAGATCGGCAAGACCTTCGGCGGCGCGGATGTTATCGCCAAGGCCAAGCAGCCGGGCGACGTGCAGTATCTGTGCACCAGCAGCTCGACCTCCCGGGCAAACAAGATCACGCATGTGACGATGGTGGTCAGCACCACGACCATCGTGCACGCCCGCGGCACGGCCTACGGCGTGCGTCTGGACGACATCGCGCTCTACAAGGGCAAGGTGTGCGCGGTGTGCCGGTACAACCCCGACGCGCCGCTGCGGCAGGGAATGCGCGGGCTGCGCGTCAAGGCTCTGCAGGCTATGCTCAACAAACTGGGCGCAAAGCTGGAAACTGACGGCGTATACGGCGCAAAAACGGCCGCGGCGGTCAAAAAATACGGGGAGGTGTGAGCGATGGTGACGATCGATTTCGGACTGCTGGGCGCGATCCTGAGCGTTGCCGGTGTTATCGTCGGCGCCATCGTGGCGGTCGTCAAGGTGATCCAGCGGCTGACGGCGGTGGAGCACCGTCTGGACGACATAGCATCGACCTACAAGGTGCTGTGCAAGGGCGTGTACGCCAGCCTGGACGGCTTGCACCAGCAAGGCTGCAACGGCATGGTGACGGAGACCCACAAGGAGTTCCAGGAGATGCTGTTCGGGAGCGTGGCCGATGGCGGCGAGAAAAAGTAGCGGCCAGCGGTACGCCGAGCGCGTGCTGCTGGTGGTGGGCGTCTGGCTGGCGGTGTTTTCCATTGGGCAGATGGCGATCTTCGCGGTTACGGGCATGGAGCAGACGCAGCTGATCGAGAGCACGTTCGCGGTGATCGGACTGGAGTGCGGCGGGCTGCTGGTCAAGCGGATACTGGAAAAGGTACTGCCGGGGAAAAAAGAGGAGGAATGAGAGCATGGACTGGATGGAGTGGATTCTGCTGGCTGTGGCGGTGATCGCATGCGGCCTGCTCGTGTACCTGCGAGTGAATGGATATATTACCACCGACACGGCGACCGTGGCCTTCGGCGCGATCGTGACGCTGATCCGCAAGGCAGAGGATCTCTGGCGCGACTACCAGGGCGCCGGAGCGCAGAAAAAGGCGTGGGTGCTTTCCCAGCTGAAGACCATCGATGGAAAGATCGATTCCGATGCGGCCGGCACGCTGATAGACGGCATCGTCGCGTGGCTCAACGCGTGCGGATGGGATAAGTAACAGCAATATCAATGGATGGCTGTGACGGTGTTTCTGATCCCATGGATCAGGGAGAAGTTCGGCGCTGTCAAGGCTGAGCGCTTGCAGGCGCTCTACGACATTTTGAATGAATGGACTGCCGCATGACAGGATGCAGCAGTCCATTTCTGTAACCCACAAAAAAACCCACTTTTTTCACTTTGCTGTGTGTTTCCGGCTTATGCTGAACGAAAAAACCCCAGAATCAACGTCTTTTTCTCTGGCGAAATTCTGCCCTGCTTGGTTCGAGTCCATTTAACCCCACCAGATAAAAAAGAAGCACGCTTGGGCGTGCTTCTTTCAGCTTGTCAAAAAAGGTCGCCAAGAGCGGTCTTTTTTGCTATACTAAAGTTTGGTGATGAAGATGCTAAAGAAAGAAGCAGAACAGCGGCAAGCGATAGAGATGCTATGCGTGGACATGCTGGTGCCGAAAGATCATC
>JAXEXP010000157.1:0-4806 GCA_034113365.1 Candidatus Spyradocola sp. | reverse complement strand
GCGTGTCTTTGCGGACGCGAAAGAGAAACACGCGATGCGTTATACACCCTATCGAGGGCTGACCGCGGTAACCGCCTGGGTCAAGCTCAAATTTGCTGCGATGAATCTCAAGAAATTCGCCATCCACAAGTGGATGCTTTCTCTTTTCTTCCGTATCTTCTCCTGCAATAAGCCACATTGCGGTGTTGCAATGTGGCTTATTTGACAGTCTGAAAGAAGCACGCTTGGGCGTGCTTCTTTTTTTGTGAAATCCGCCCTTCGGGCGGGTGAAATATCTGGCGATGTGAAATTCGCCTTCGGCGAGTGAAATCGCTGCGGCGGTGAGGAGAAGAGAACGGAGGAACAGAGGGTATACGGCAAATGAAGGGGAAATGGGGGTGGAATTGGGGGGCAGGGGGTTTCGGGCGAAAGTGGTGGGGCGGGGAGACGGACAATCGATGGAAAATGGATGGCAAACGTTTGCCTCTTGACGGCGAACGACGGTTTGTCAAATGCTTGTAAAATGGAGCGAATCGTGCTGAATTTTGTTGACTTTGGTGGGGCGCTGTGCTATGCTTTATCCGAATTCTCACCGCGGATGGGCTGCGGAATGTTCGTGCTTTGCTAAGGAGGAATCCCATGAAGGCTCTGGAGGAGAAGATCCGCAGGGAAGGCACCGTGCTGCCCGGCAATATATTAAAGGTAGGTTCTTTCCTGAACCACCAGCTGGACGTGGATTTCCTGATGGAGATGGGACGCGAGATCGCCCGGAAGTTCGAGGGCGACGGCGTGACCAAGATCCTGACCATTGAGACCTCGGGCATTGCGGTGGCCATGGCGGCCGCGGCGGCGATGCACGTGCCGGTGGTGTTCGGCAAGAAGCACAAGACGGGCAACCTGTCCGGGGAGATGTACTCGACGGTGGTGCACTCCTACACGCACGGCACGGATTACACCGTGGTGATGAGCCGCGAGTATCTGGGCAGCGGCGACGTGGTGCTGCTGGTGGACGACTTCCTGGCCAACGGCGCGGCGCTGGAGGGGCTGATGGACCTTGCGGCCCAGGCGGGTGCCAGGGTGGCGGGCGCGTCGTGCGCCATTGAGAAGGGCTTTCAGCA
Source organism: Candidatus Spyradocola sp. (assembly GCA_034113365.1). GTDB lineage: Bacteria > Bacillota > Clostridia > Christensenellales > UBA1750 > Spyradocola. The sequence continues at coordinate 3,709 of JAXEXP010000157.1, read as the reverse complement.
CGGCGGCGACAGGCTGCGCGCGCGGGGCATCAAGGTGGAATCGCTGGCGATCGTCGAGAGCATGGGCGACGACAGCCTTACCTTCCGGCAGGTGGACTGACACCCGGTTGACACGATTTAGGCGATGAAATGAGATCTTCGTTGGCTCGGGGGAGCCTTAAGACGTATGTGACCCTGGAATGGGATTGCATAAAATATTATTGGAGGAAAACTTACGATGAAAAAGCTGCTTTCCGTTGTACTGATGGCTGCTCTGCTCGTCATGGCGCTGGCCGGCTGCTCCGCTTCCGGCAGCAAGGAAACCGATTTCAAGGTCGGTTTCATCTTCCTGCACGATGAGAACTCCACCTACGACAAGAACTTCATGGACGCGGCCACCGCTGCGACCGAGAAGCTGGGCCTGACCGAGGATCAGGTGATGTTCAAGAGCAACATCCCCGAGTCCAACGAGTGCTACGAGGCTGCCGCCGAGCTGGTGGACGCCGGCTGCGATCTGATCTTTGCCGACTCCTTCGGCCATGAGTCCTTCATGCTGCAGGCTGCGCAGGAGTTCCCCGAGGTGCAGTTCTGCCATGCGACCGGCACCCAGGCGCACACCGCCGGCGTTGCCAACTTCCACAACGCGTTCGCTTCCATCTATGAGGGCCGCTACCTGGCCGGCATCGCCGCGGGCATGAAGCTCAACGAGATGATTGCGAACGGCCAGATCACCGAGGACCAGGCCAAGATGGGCTACGTCGGCGCTTACCCCTACGCGGAGGTCAAGTCCGGCTACACCTCCTTCTACCTGGGCGCCAAGTCCGTTTGCCCCTCGGTTACCATGGACGTCAAGTTCACCAACTCCTGGTTTGACATCGCCAAGGAGAAGGAAGCTGCGATCTCCCTGATCAACGACGGCTGCGTGCTGATCTCCCAGCATGCCGACTCCGAGGGCGCTCCCAAGGCCTGCGAGGAGAACAACGTGCCCAACGTTGCCTACAACATCAGCACCATCTCCATCGCGCCCAACACCGCTCTGATCTCTTCCAAGATCGACTGGCAGCCCTACTTTGAGATGATGATCAAGAACGCCAAGGAGGGCACCGAGATCCCCACCGACTACTGCGCCACCGCTGCCGAGGGCGCTGTGATCCTGACCGAGCTCAACGCTGCCGTGGCGGCTGAGGGCACCCAGGAGGCCATTGATGACGCCAAGGCCAAGCTGGCCAGCGGCGAGCTGAAGGTGTTTGACACCGCGAACTTCACCGTGGGCGGTCAGACTCTGACCAGCTACATGGCGGACGTCGACTCTGACGAGGCCTACACGCCCGATACCGAGGTCGTCTCCGACGGCTACTTCCATGAGTCCGAGTACCGCTCCGCGCCCTACTTTGACATCGATATCGACGGCATCACCCTCAAGTAAGTTCAACCGTTCCCAGCAAAACAGCCGGGCGAGGCGATTTGATCGCCCCGCCCTGCTTTGATTTTTCAGGAAGAGCCTGCCGCCGGGCGGCTGCGCGTGCCCTTTTTATACTATGAATACCGTAAATCGCAGCCTGCGTATTTTGCGGCCGGAGAACGAAAGGATGAAGGACGTGGCGGGAAGCACAGCAATAGAACTCAAGGACATCACCAAGCGGTTCGGCAGCGTGGTGGCCAACCACAAGGTGAGCCTGTCGGTGCGGGAGGGGGAGATCCTCTCGATACTCGGCGAGAACGGCAGCGGCAAGACCACGCTGATGAACATGATCTCGGGCATCTATTTCCCCGACGAGGGGCAGATCTTCGTGCGCGGCAAGGAGGCGGTGATCCGCTCGCCCCGCGACGCGTTTGAGCTGAAGATCGGCATGATCCACCAGCACTTCAAGCTCGTGGACGTGTTCTCCGCGGCGGAGAACATCGTGCTGGGGCTCAAGGAGGCGGGGCGCTACGACATCCGCAAGGTGGCGTCGCGCGTCAAGGAGATCAGCGAAAAGTACGGCTTTGACATTGACCCGGAGAAGAAGGTCCACGAGATGTCGGTGTCCGAAAAACAGACGGTGGAGATCGTAAAGGTGCTCTACCGCGGCGCCGACATCCTGATCCTGGACGAGCCCACCGCCGTGCTGACGCCGCAGGAGACGAAAAAGCTGTTCAGCGTGCTGCGCCGCATGCGCGACGACGGCAAGGCCATCATCATCATCACCCACAAGCTCAACGAGGTGCTGGCGCTGTCCGACCGCGTGGCGGTGCTTCGCCGGGGCGAGTATGTGGGCTGCATCGACACCAAGGACGCGGACGAGAGCATCCTGACCGAGATGATGGTGGGCAAAAAGATCAGCCTGAACATCCATCGCTCGGAGCCTGTGAACACCGCCGACCGGCTGGAGGTCTCGGGGCTGACCTGCATCAGCCGCGAGGGCATCAAGCTGCTCTCCGACGTCAGCTTCACCGCAAAGGCGGGCGAGATCCTGGGCATCGCGGGCATCGCGGGCAGCGGCCAGCGCGAGCTGCTGGAGGCCATCGCGGGCCTGCAGCACATCGACCAGGGCAGCATCACCTATCACGACCCCAAGTCGGGCAAGGAGGAGAACCTGCGCGACAAGACGCCGCTGCAGATCCGCGAGCTGGGCGTGCGCCTGAGCTTCGTGCCGGAGGACCGCCTGGGCATGGGTCTGGTGGGCAACATGGACATCGTGGACAACATGATGCTGCGCTCCTACCGCAAGGGCCGCTCCATCTTCCTGCAGCGCCGGGAGCCCAAGGACCTGGCGGAGCAGATCATCAAGGAGCTGGAGGTGGTGACGCCCAGCGCCGCCACGCCCGTGCGCCGGCTGTCGGGCGGCAACGTGCAGAAGGTGCTGGTGGGGCGCGAGATCGCCGCGGCACCCACGGTGCTGATGGCGGCCTACCCCGTGCGCGGGCTGGACATCAACTCGTCCTACACCATCTACAATCTGCTCAACCAACAGAAGGAGAACGGCGTGGCCGTGATCTTCGTGGGCGAGGATCTGGACGTGCTGACGGAGCTGTGCGACCGCATACTGGTCATCGGCTCGGGACAGGTGACGGGCATCGTGGATGCGCGCACCGCCACTAAGGAGCAGATCGGCCTGCTGATGACCAAGACGGAGGTGGAAACTGATGGCCAAGACAAATAACATGCACCACGAGCCGCTCATCCGCATCTCCAAGCGGGACGGCATGGTGTGGTGGAAGGGCTGGCTGGTGCGCGCGGCGGCCATCGTGATGGCGCTGGTGGTGTGCGCGGTGATCATCGTGTGCATCACGCACGTCAACCCGCTGGAGTTCTACGCCTCCATGATCAAGGGCAGCTTCGGCTCCATGCGCAAGCTGTGGCTGACGCTGCAGAACACCGCGATGCTGCTGTGCATCGCGCTGGCGGTGACGCCGGCATTCAAAATGAAGTTCTGGAACACCGGCGCGGAGGGACAGGTGCTCATCGGCGCGCTGGCGTCCGCGGCGTGCATGATCTGGTGGGGCAACAGCATGCCCGGCTGGCTGCTGCTGCCGGTGATGGCGCTGGTGTGTATGGCGGCGGGCGTCGTCTGGTCGGTGATCCCGGCGTACTGCAGGGCCAAGTGGGGCACCAACGAGACGCTGTTCACGCTGATGATGAACTACGTGGCGATGCAGCTGGTCAGCTACTGCATCACCTATTGGGAGAACCCCGCGGGCTCCAACAGCGTGGGCGTCATCAATCCCAACACCATGGGCGGGTGGATGC
>JAXEXP010000156.1:0-5067 GCA_034113365.1 Candidatus Spyradocola sp. | reverse complement strand
ACCAGTTGGACAGCTCGTCGGTGAAGTCGGACAGCGCGCGCGCCGCCTCGGTGATCTTGTAGCCGTCCAGGTTCTCGTCCACGGTCTTGATGAGCGTGTTGAGCTTGGACAGCACCCAGCGGTCCATCACGGTCAGCTTGAGATCGCCCTTGACCTGCTTGGGATCGAAGTTGTCAATGTTGGCATAGAGCACGAAGAACGCGTAGGTGTTCCACAGCGTGCCCATGTACTTGCGCTGCAGCTCGCTTACCGCCTCGTGCGAGAAGCGGGAAGGCAGCCACGGCGCCGCGGAGGCGTAGAAGTACCAGCGCACAGCGTCCGCGCCCTGCTTGTCCAGCACATCCCACGGCGAGATGACGTTGCCGATGTGCTTGGACATCTTGATGCCGTCCTTGTCCTGCACCAGGCCCATCACGATGCAGTTCTCGAAGGGATTGCGGTCGAACAGCAGCGTGGAGATGGCCTCCAGCGTGTAGAACCAGCCGCGCGTCTGGTCGACGGCCTCGGAGATGAACTGCGCGGGGAAGTTCTTCTCGAAGATCTCCTTGTTCTCAAAGGGGTAGTGCCACTGCGCAAAGGGCATGGAGCCGGAGTCGTACCAGCAGTCGATGACCTCGGGCACGCGGTGCATCACGCCGCCGCACTTTTCGCACTTGAGGGTGATCTTGTCCACATAGGGCTTGTGCAGCTCGAGATCCTCGGGCACGTTGTCGCCCAGCTCGCGCAGCTCGGCCTTGGAGCCGATGACGTGCATGTGGTCGCAGTCGTCGCACACCCACACGGGCAGCGGCGTGCCCCAGTAGCGCTCGCGGGACAGGCCCCAGTCGATGACGTTCTCCAGGAAGTTGCCCATGCGGCCTTCCTTGATGTTGTCGGGGTACCAGTTGACCTTGCGGTTGTTGGCGACGAGCTTGTCGCGCACCTCGGTCATCTTGATGAACCAGGAGGCTCTGGCGTAGTAGAGCAGCGGGGTGTTGCAGCGCCAGCAGAAGGGGTAGGAGTGCGTGTAGGGCACCGCGGCGTAGAGCTTGCCGGTCTGCTTCATCTCCTCGATGATCAGGGGATCGGCGTCCTTGACGAACATGCCCGCCCACGGCGTCACCTCGTTCACGAACTTGCCCTGCGTATTGACCATCTGCACAAAGGGCAGGTTGTTCTCGCGGCCCACGCGGGCGTCGTCCTCACCGAAGGCCGGCGCGGTGTGCACGATGCCGGTGCCGTCGGTCAGCGTGACGTAGGAGTCCGCCACGACGTACCAGCCGCGCTGCTTGGTCTGCCCCGCGAAGGGATAGAGCGGCTCGTAGTCCATGCCGACCAGCTCCTGGCCCTTGACGGTCTTGACGACCTTGGCGTCCTCGCCCAGCACGGAGGCGCACAGCGCAGCCGCCATGATGTAGGTCAGGCCGTCCTTCTCGGCATAGACGTAATCCTCCACGGCGTTGACGACCAGCGCCACGTTGGAAGGCAGCGTCCAGGGCGTGGTGGTCCAGGCCAGCAGATAGGTGTTCTCCGCGCCCTTGACCTTGAACTTGACGTAGACGGAGGTCTCGGTCACGTCCTTGTAGCCCTGCGCGACCTCGTGCGAGGACAGCGCGGTGCCGCAGCGGGGGCAGTAGGGCACAACCTTGTGGCCCTTGTAGAGCAGGCCCTTTTCGGCGATGCGCTTGAGCGACCACCATTCGGACTCGATGTAGTTGTCGTCATAGGTGACGTAGGGGTGCTCCATGTCCGCCCAGTAGCCCACGCGGTCGCTCATCTGCTCCCACTCGGTCTTGTACTTCCAGACGGACTCCTTGCACTTCTGGATGAACGGCTCGATGCCGTACTGCTCGATCTGCGGCTTGCCGTTGATGCCCAGCTGCTTTTCGACCTCCAGCTCCACGGGCAGGCCATGGGTATCCCAGCCCGCCTTGCGGGTGACCTGATAGCCCTTCATGGTCTTGTAGCGCGGGATGAGGTCCTTGATGGCGCGCGTCTCGACGTGGCCGATGTGTGGGCGGCCGTTGGCCGTGGGCGGGCCGTCAAAAAAGGTGAATACGTCGCTGCCCTGCCGCGATTCGAAGGTCTTTTCCACGATGTGGTTTTCCTTCCAGAAGTTCAGCACTTCCTTTTCGCGCTCGACGAAATTCAGGGATGTGGATACCTTGTCATACATGAGCTGATTCCCTCCTGACGATTTGTCGCCTGAAAATGAATAAACTCCGCCCCGAATTCGGGACGGAGTCGCTTGATCCGTGTTACCACCCGAGTTGACGGCGCAGCGCCGCCCGCTCTGTCCGGCACCTGTGATGCCGCTTCCCTGTAACGGGAGAACCCGTCCCGCGCTACGTTGTCGCACGGGCTGCTCCGAGGTGATGGCGCCTGCCTTCGGCCTGCCGCGGGGCTTGCACCCTCCCCCGCTCGCTCCGGCTGACCCTTGTGAAGGCCGCGCGTCCTCTTCAACGCACATTTTCCCATATTATAGCCGTTTTTCGCTCCGTTGTAAAGCACCGCTTCGTAAATTCTCGAATAAAACGGTGCCCTGCGGCCCAAACAGCGCTACTTGCCCGCGATGGTCAGGTCGTCGACGAGCACGGTGGGCGCGCCCACGGCACAGGCGCCGGGCATGCCGAACTTGAGGTCATTGCCCACGGCGCGCACGCCCTTGAGCAGCGCGTAGAAGTTGCCCGACACGGTGATCTGCTCCACGGGGCCGTCCAGCCTGCCATCGCGGATGCGCATGCCCTTTGCCGCCAGCGAGAAGTCGCCCGAGATGGGGTTGGCGCCGGCGTGGGTGCCCATGAGCTTGTCGATGCGCACGCTGTCGCCCGCGAGCGCGTAGACTTCCTCAGCGGACTTGTCGCCCGGCGCGATGTAGAAGTTGGTGGGCGCAGTACCCACAGTGGAGGCATACGACGGGCGCGAGGCGTTGCCGGTGGTGGCCTTGCCCGCCTTCTTCGCGGTCTTGAGCGTATAGAGCAGCGTGCTGAGCACGCCCTTGTCCACCACTGCCTTCCTGCTGGTCGGCACGCCCTCGCCGTCGAACGGCATCCCGGCGTAGCCCAGGCCGTCGGACGGGTCGTCATATACCGTCACCAGCTCCGACGCGATCGCGCTGCCCTCCTTGTCGCCCAGCAGCGACAGACCCTTCTGCGCGTTGTCCGCCGAGAACACGCCCGCAAACGTCGCCAGCAGCGTGGCCATCGCTTTGGGATGGAACACCACGGGCATGCTGCCCGAGGGCATGGAGGCTGCGTTCATGTAGCGCACGGCGTCCTCCACGGCTTCCTTTGCCAGCGCCTGCGGGTCCAGCTCGTCGAAATTTCGGGTGAACTTATAGGCCATGCCGTCGATCTGGCCCTCGCCTACGGCAAGCACGGGCTCCACAAAGGCATAGGCGATGTTGCTTTCAAAGGTGCGGCGCAGGCCCTCGGAGTTGACCAGTACGCAGGAGCCGTGCTCAGTGCCCACCTCGCAGGCTGCGGTGCGCTGCACGCGCTCATCCTGCGCAAAGCAGGCCCTCTCCATCTCCATCGCCAGCGCGATCTTGCGCTCGGCGGGCACCTCGTTCAGCGCGGGGTTGACGGAGCTGACCCACACCAGCTTTTCCTTGCCGTCGTAGAGGAACTGCTCGTCGGCGCTCTCCAGCAGCAGCGCGTTCTCCTTTGCGCGGGCGACGAGGTCGGCGTACTCGCTCTCGTCGTCTACCTCGGTGGAGGCATAACCCATCTGGCCGCTTAGCAGCCCGCGCAGCGCGATACCGGCGCGCTTCTGCACGCGGTAGTCCTCGATTGCGCCCTCATAGACCTGCACGGAGAAGGAATCCGACGCGGTAGCGAACACCTCCGCCTTTTCAAAGCCCGCATCCAGCGCGAGCTGCACCAGCTTTTCAAACTTCTCAAACATATTGCTCTCCCCCTTACCTGCCGCCTACGGAGATGGACGATACGCGCAGCCGCGGCTGGCCGACGTCGGTGCGCACGGAGCCGGACATCGAGCCGCAGACGCCCTGCGCGGTGAGCAGGTTGTCGCCCACGCGGTCGATCTTCATCAGAATCTCCGCGCCCTTGCCGATGAGCGTCGCGCCGCGGACGGGCTCGGCGATCTTGCCGTCGCGCACGAGGTAGCCCTCGTTGACCGCGAAGTTGAACTCGCCCGTGACGGGGTTGACGGAACCGCCGCCCATCTGCGCGGCGTACAGGCCGTCGCCCATGGTGGCGATCATCTCCTCGTTGTCATCGTTGCCGGCGCAGATGAAGGTATTGGTCATGCGCGAGGTGGGCGCGTAGGTGTAGTCCTGGCGGCGGCCGGAGCCCGTCATGGGCATGCCCATGCGGCGGGAGCCGAGGCGGTCGATCATGTAGCCCTTGAGCACGCCGTTCTCGATGAGCACCTTGCGCTGCGCGGGCTGCCCCTCGTCGTCGATGTTGATGGAGCCCCAGGCATTGGGAATGGTGCCGTCGTCCACGGCGGTGACGCAGTCCGCAGCGATCTTCTGGCCCAGCTTGCCGCAGAACACCGAGCAGTTGCGGCCGACGCTGGTGGCCTCCAGCGCGTGTCCGCACGCCTCGTGGAAGATGACGCCGCCAAAGCCGTTCTCGATGACCACGGGCATCACGCCCGCGGGGCAGGGCTTGGCATGCAGCATGGTCACGGCGGTGTTGCCCGCCTTCTTGGCCAGCGCCTCGATGTCCAGGCCTTCAATGAACTCATAGCCCGCGTGCGCGCCGGGGGAAGCGGTGCCCGTCTGGTTCTCCGCGCCGGAGGCCGCCACCGCCGTGATGCGCAGGCGGGTGTAGGTGCGGGTGTCGTGCACATAGAGCCCCTCGGTGTTGGCGATGAGCACGTGCTGCTGGTTGTCCGTGATGCCGGCCGAGACCTGCACGATCTCGTCGGACACCTTGCGCGCCGTGCTGTTGGCAAGATAGAGCACGTCGGCCTTCTTCTTGCCCTCCACGTCGCCCGCAAAGCGCTCGATGCGATGGATGTTGCGCGCCACCGCGTTGTAGAGCACCACGGGCGCGCCATCCTCCTTGGCCTGACCCAGCGCCGCTGCCGCCTGACGCGCGGTGCTGAGCATGCCCTCCA
>JAXEXP010000155.1:0-8883 GCA_034113365.1 Candidatus Spyradocola sp. | reverse complement strand
GAGGGTCTGGACGCCGACCTCAACGGCCCCACCGCCGTGGCCTTCGGCATCAACGATCCCGCCGCTCCCGCCAAGATCATCAAGAAGTTCATCGCCGATAAGAAGAAGATGACCGTCAAGTGCGGTATCGTGGACAAGCAGTACATCGACGTCAAGGGTGTGGACGCCCTGGCCGAGCTGCCCAGCCGCGAGGTTCTTATCGCAAAGCTCCTTGGCAGCATGAACGCGCCGATCTCCGGCCTGGTCTCCGTACTGGGCGGCACCGTGCGCAAGCTGCTCTACGCGCTCAACGCCGTGGCCGACGCCAAGAGCGAGACCGCCGCGTAATGCACGCATCTTAACCAAGTTTCAAATTTTGAATGGAGGATTACAACCATGACCCGTGAAGAAATGATTTCCGCGATTGAGTCTATGACCGTTCTGGAGCTCAACGAGCTCGTCAAGGCCCTGGAGGAGAAGTTCGGCGTTTCCGCCGCCGCTCCCGTTGCTGTTGCTGCCGCTCCCGCTGCCGGCGCTGCTGCCGCTCCCGCTGCCGAGGAGAAGACCGAGTTCGACGTCGTGCTGAAGGAAGCCGGCGCTGAGAAGATCAAGGTCATCAAGGTCGTCCGCGAGGTCGTCTCCGGCCTGGGCCTGAAGGAAGCCAAGGAGATCGTCGATGGCGCTCCCAAGACCCTGAAGGAAGGCGTCTCCAAGGACGAGGCCGAGAAGATCAAGGCCAAGTTCGCCGAGGTCGGCGCGACTGTCGAGATCAAGTAATTGCTGCTTGAAAAGTGAAAGGGCGGTACCGAAACGGTACCGCCTTTTGCGTTCTTTTTTGGGAGATCAGGAAGGAGGAGAAGGGCATGACGAAGGAGTACGAGATCAACCGGGCGCGGTATGCGAAAATGATCGAGGCGCGCAGGCCCATCAAGGCGGTGTTCGGCAAGGCGGAGCTGGACGCGGTGCCCATTTTTGAGAACCCGGTGTGCTACGATCTGGACGAGCTGGTGGAGCTGGAGCGGCAGCACTACAGGATCACCTACCGTGGGGACGTGCGCGAGCACCCCGAGTGGGTGGAGGAATACGTGCGCACCGCCAGCGCGATGAAGCCCATACCGGACGCGCCCAAGCCCATTCTGCTGTGGCCGGAGGGCAAGGTGCCTACCCTTACGGAGTACACGGACAACAGCGAGTACCTCTACAACCACGACCCGGACTTTGCGCCCTATCTGCACGAGATGCTGCTGCCCGAGGACGTGACGCCCAAGGGCGCGGTGGTGATCTGCGGCGGCGGCGACCACGGCTGGTGCACGGTGGCGGACACCTTCCAGACCGCGCGGGACTTCCACGAGATGGGGTACCAGTGCTTCCTGCTGTACAACCGCTGCAACCAGAACCCGTGGTGCGAGATCGACAGCGGCGCGGACGCCTCGCGCGCGATACGGTATGTGCGCGCAAACGCGGAAAAGTACCGCATCAAGCCCGATCAGGTGGCGTATGCGGGCTTCTCCAACGGCGCGCTGACGGGCGAGAACTGCATCCGCTACTACTCGGGCAAGCAGAAGATGACGGACTGGTACGAAGGCTACGAGCCCGATGCGCTGGACGAGATGTACGGCGCGCCCGACGCGTTCCTGTGCGTGTACGGGCCGCGGCACGCGGGCACGCCCTTTGACTACACCGACGTGGTGTACCCGCCGACCTTCTACGCGGTGGGGCGCGAGGACTTCGCGCTGCAGAACCTGTACGAGCTGCTGCCCCAGCAGCTGGCGCACGGCGTGGAGGTGGAGATCCACACGTTTGCGGGCGTGCCGCACGGGCAGGCGGGCAACCCGCTGGTGGTGGGCGCGGTGCACTACCCCAACTTCCAGCTGTGGCTGCCGCTGGCGGACGCGTTCTTGCAGGATCAGTTCAATAAGAAGAAAGAGGCATGATGGCAAAAGCCCCGCCGCAAGGCGGGGCTTTTGTGTGCGGGGCGCGGGTTACTTGACGACCTCGGTGACGTATTCCTGGGTGCCCAGGCCCTGCTGCTCGAGCTTTTCCAGCTGGATGTAGGGGTTTTTGCCGTGGAGCTGCTGGAAGAGGTGGCCCTCGCCGCTCAGCTCCATGCCGGCGGGCACGCCCGCGGGGATCAGGTCCTCGATCTTGATGGCGTCTAGGCTGGCGCGCTCGATGGCGACGATGTCGTCGGAGGCCATGATGCCGATATCGGGCACGAGGGAGGGCGTGGTCATGCCCCAGCAGTCGCACAGCGCGGTGATGCTGGTCAGCACGTTGATGTAGTAGACGTTGCCGGGGGCGAAGGTGTCCAGGACCGCCTTGGTGCACACGGCCATGCCGGTCTGGAAGTCGGCGTAGTCGTGGGAGTCCAGCGAGATGGCGCCCACGGGACAGACCTTGAGGCAGTGCTGGCACATGGTGCAGTTGTGGTAGTTGACGGTGTACTTGCCCTCGTCGTTGAACTTGTTGGCGTAGTGGTTGCAGGCGGGGATGCACTTGCCGCAGTGGACGCAGCGGTTCTCGTCCCAGACCAGGCCGCCTTCCAGCGCGTGGATCTCGTGGCGGGTGCGGTCGGTGACGCAGCCCATCGCGATGTTCTTGCACGCGCCGCCAAAGCCGCAGGCGCCGTGGCCCTTGACGTGGGAAAAGTCGATCATGAAGTCGGCGTCGTGGATGAGGCCGGCGACGTCTACGTGGTGGAAGGTCTTGAAGTCGACCTCCTTGGTGTAGAAGTACTTGCCCAGGTGGCCGCAGTCGTCCAGCACGGGGCAGCCCAGGTTGCTCTCGGTGTAGCCACGCTGCTCGGGGTGGCGCTTGTAGACGTAGTGATCGGTGATGAAGCAGTCGCCGCCCGCGTCGTGGATGAAGTCCACCAGCTTGCGCACAAAGACCGGCGGGATGGTGGAGTAGGTGATGCCCGAACCCACGTGCATCTTGATGGCGACGGTCTTGCCGGCGACCTTCTCGGCCAGGCCGCTCTTTTTGAGCAGGCGGTCGAACTTGGCGGGGAGCGTCTGGCTGGCCTCGTAGCGCGCGTAGGCCATCGGGGCGAAGAGTACCTTGGATGCCATGTGAAACAGTCCTCCTCATATGTAATTACATTTAGAGTATAGCACAAATGCGCGGCGGCGAAAAGACCCCCGGCGGGTTTCGTTGACAAAAGCGGGGGAGCATGCTATGCTGAAAATGGTTTCGGAGATAAATACCTTTACAGGGGGGACAGAACAGAGATGAAACCTTATCAGAACTTCCAGGTGGCGGCGTATGTGTACGCGTACTATCTCAAGGACGCGGACGACGCGACGATCCAGAAGGGCATCGACTTTTACCGGCAGTACATCGACCTTAGGAAGGTGTATGTGGAGAACCACCGCGGCACGGTGGACATCCCGGTGGAGCGGCTGCGGCAGGTCAAGGCGCTGTTTGAGCGCAACGGCATCGAGGTATCGGGCGGCATCACGTCCACGCAGCTGGTGGACGGCGTGCGCAAGCCCAGCTACTACGATACCTTCTGCTACACCGACCCGCGGCACAGGGAAGAGTACAAGCGCATCGTCAGCGAGCTTGCGCAGGTGTTTGACGAGATCATACTGGACGACTTTTTCTTCACGGCCTGCCGCTGCGAGATGTGCATCAAGGCCAAGGGCGACAAGAGCTGGATGGACTACCGGCTGGGGCTGATGGAGGAATTCTCGCACGAGATCGTGGATCTGGCCAAGTCCATCAACCCGAAGCTGAACTTCATCATCAAGTACCCCAACTGGTACGAGTCCTATCAGGAGACGGGCTACAACCCGGGCAAGCAAAAGGATATCTTCGACATGGTGTACACGGGCACGGAGACACGCAATGCGTGCTACTCGCCGCAGCATTTGCAGCGCTACGAGTCGTACTCGCTGATCCGCTGGATGGAGAACGCCGCGCCCGGGCGCAACGGCGGCGGCTGGATCGACCAGGGCGGCTCCAGCGACAACCTGAACGTGTGGCTGGAGCAGGCGGATCTGACGATGTTTGCCAAGGCCAGGGAGCTGATGCTGTTCAACTTCTCGGCGCTGGTGGACACCAACGCGCTGCCCGCGCTGGGGCACGAGCTGTACCGCACCGACCGGCTGGTGGGCAGGATGGGCAGGCCCGTGGGCGTGAGCGCGTGGGAGCCCTTTGACGGCGACGGCGAGGATCAGCTGTACAACTACCTGGGCATGTGCGGCACGGCGGTGGAGCCCACCCCCTACTTTGACGAAAACGCGCCGGTGGTGCTGTTCACGCAATCCACGGTGCACGCGCCCGACGCGATGGAGAAGCTGGAACGTTACGTGCGCAACGGCGGCAACGCCGTGGTGACGGTGGGCTTCTTCCACGAGATGTACGACAAGGGCATCAAGGACCTGACCAGCGTGCGGCTGACGCACCGGCACGTGCTGGGCAGCGAGTACATGATCGACCACGCGAACTATGTCAACTGGGAGTTCGCGCGCGGCGCAGAGCCGGTGCTGTTCGAGGCGCTGAACTACAAGACCAACGCAACCGTCAGCGACATCACGCTGATGGCGGGCGAGGACAACTTCCCCATCCTGACCGAGGACAACTACGGCAAGGGGCGGTTCTTCATACTGAACGTGCCGGAGAACTACGCCGACCTGTACAAGCTGCCCAGCGAGGTCATCCGGGGCATGAACAAGCATCTGTCGATGGGGCAGCGGGTGTACTTAGGCTGCGCGCCCAAGTACAATCTGTTCGCCTACGACAACAACGTCTACGGCATCCAGTGTTACCGGCCGATGCGTGACACCTGCCAGGTGATTGTGCGCGGCGCGTGCAGGGGTCTGCGCGACATCGAGACGGGGCGTGAGTACACGCAGTGCAAGGCGCTGCCGCTGCCCGGTCATCGCGGAGACGCCACCAGCGAGATTCCCGAGCCGCCGGAGTTCGCGTTTGACGTGCCCATGTTCCCGGGAAGGTATATGTTCTTTGAGGTCATGGACTGATTTATGTGATTTGGGGCGCCCTGTTGAGCAAACGGGCGCCTTAAATTCTATATTTTTGCCCGATGGGATGAAATTGGGATTTATTTGTGGCGGGGATATGGCATAATTGAATGAAGAAATCCCTATAAAAAACCAGAACGGAGGCTCTGTATGAAGGAATACCGCAAGGTCAAGATCGTAATGATCGGCGCGGGCAGCTGCTGCTTCTGCCCGGCGACGCTGGGAGACATTCTGCTGTCCGACAAGCTCAACGCGCTGCCGCTGGAGGTGTGCCTGATGGACATCGACGCGCACGCGCTGGAGGTCAGCGAGGCGTTTGCGCGCAAGGCCATCGAAGGGTCGGGCAGAAAGGTGGCGCTGTCGGCCACGACGGTGCTGGACGACGCGCTGCAGGGCGCGGACTTTGTGGTGGCGGCCATCGAGGTGGATCGCTATCACTACTGGTCGATGGACTTCCACATTCCGCGCCGGTACGGCTTCCGTCAGGTGTACGGCGAGAACGGCGGCCCGGGCGGCATGTTCCACTTCCTGCGCAACGTGGGGCCGACGCTGCACATCGCGCGGCGCATGGAGGCCATCTGTCCCGACGCGATGCTGATCAACTACACCAACCCCGAGGCCAAGCTGGTCGAGGCGGTGCTCAAGCTCACCAACATCCGCGCGGTGGGCGTGTGCCACGGCTTTGAGATGGGCGTGGAGCAGGCGGCAAAGCTGCTGGGCGTGCAGCCGGGCGACATCGACGTGACGGGCTACGGGCTCAACCACTTCGGCTGGCTGACCGAGGTGAAGGACAAAAAGACGGGCGAGGATCTGTACCCCCGGCTCAGGGAGAAGGAGCTGGACGCGCACTGGCTGGCCAACTGGGACGAGGTGGGCCTGTCGCGCATGATGCTGCGCACGTTCGGGCTGTACCCCTACCCGGGCACCAACCACATCGGCGAGTACGTGGCGTGGTCGGACGAGTTTTTGGCGTCCACCAAGATCCAGTATTTCTTTGACCCCGTCAAGGAGAAGCCGTGGCAGACGGGCAAGACGCCGCGGTTTGTGTACGATTTCTGCTCCAATCCCACCGGCATTGCGTTCTCCGACCGCGACAAGGACAAGGATCAGGAGTATCTGGAGAACTTTGTGATCCCCGAGGGCGGGCTGAAGCGCTCGCACGAGTACGGCATTCCGATCATCGAGGCGGTTGTGTATGACGAGGACAAGTTCATCCCGTCGCTGAACGTGCTCAACAAGGGGCAGATCCCCGGGCTGCTGGAGGGGCTGTGCGTGGAGGGCCCCTGCCGCGTGGACAGAGAGGGCATCCATCCCGTGCAGGTGGAGGCGCTGCCGTCCGCGATCTCGGCGATGATCAACCAGCAGGGCAGCATCCACAGGCTGCTGATCGAGGCGTACACCGAGAAGAGCCGCGCAAAGCTGCTTCAGGCGATGCTGCTTGACCCCACCATCTCCAACTACAACAACGCTGTGGCGCTCATCGACGAGATGTTTGAGAGAGAGAAGGAAATTCTGCCCGAAATGAACTGGTAAGGGAGGCGCGTTTATGCGCTACAAGGAGGATTGGGAAGCGTCGCGCAAGAGGCTGGAGGCCTTTTGGCATCAGGAGGTGCTCGACCGCTGCTGCGCGGCCGTGTATGTGTACGAAAACGGCGCAAAGGCGCCGGAGCGCGTGGTGCCGGGCGACGATGCGGAGCGGCTGGCGTACTGGACAGACCCGACGCGCGTGATCGAGCGCGAGCGCAGGCGGATGGAGAACACGTACTTTGGCGGCGAGGCCTTCCCGAGCATCTTCGTGGACCTGGGTGCGGCGGGGCACGCGGGGTTCTTCAAGGGCGAGAAGCACTACTTCGGCGACTCGGTGTGGTTCTTCCCGTCGCTGGAGGATCCGAACGAGCTGGAGTTTGACGAGAACAGCTTCCTGTACAAAAAGACGCTGGAGCTGGCGCGCGCCTATGCCGAGGACAGCAAGGGGGACTATCTGATCTCCATGCCGGACACGTCGGGCAACGCGGACGCGCTGTCGCACCTGATGGGGCCGGAGAATCTGCTGCCCGCGATGCTCGAGGATCCCGACGGCGTAAAGGACGCGCTGGGCAAGATCCAGGCCGCCTATGAGCGCATCATGCGCGAGGTGTACGGCATTGTAAAGGACGTAAACGGCGGCGGATGCTGCATCCAGTGGCTGAGCACGTTTGCGCCGGGGCTGCACGCGCAGATGCAGTGCGACATGTCGGTGATGATCTCCAACGCGATGTACGAGGAGTTCATCATGCCCGAGCTGCGGGCGCAGTGCGACCTGCTGGACAACGCGCTGTACCACTTTGACGGCGTGGAGCAGATCCGGCATCTGGACAGCCTGCTGTCGATCGAGCGGCTGCGGGCGATCCAGTGGACGCAGGTGGCGGGGCAGCCGCCGTGCACGGAGTATTTCCCGGAGCTGCGGAAGATCCAGGCGGCGGGCAAGTCGCTGCTGATCCTGGTGTCGCCCGGGCAGGTGCAGCCCATCATGGAGAACCTGTCGTCCAAGGGGCTGTATCTGATCACCAACGCGAACAGCCGTGAGGAAGCGGACGCGCTGATGAAGAACATTGCAAAGTGGACGCACGATTAAGCAGAGAAGGAGGGTTCCCCATGAAGGCTGATGAGGTGTCGCTGCTGCGGGAGCTGGCCTCGCGCTACGCCGAGATCGCGGCGCGGCCGGAGAATGCCGAGCGGGAGCACCGCGCGCGGCAGGTCAACAGGCTTGTCGAGGCGCGGCCGCTGGTGTGGGTGGACGAGGTGCCGTGGCACGAGCTGGAGCAGAGCGGCGAGCTGACGCTGCGCTGCGAGGACGAGCGCGCCCGGCAGATGGAGCGCTTCTTTCGCAAAAAGCTGTACCAGTGGAAGCATTTTCAGGGAGACATGGTGGCAGAGCCGTTCTACCGGGTGGCAAAGAGCTGGGAGAGCACGGGGATCGGCGTGGAGATCGAAGAGCACAGGCGGTCGGTGGACGACCGGAACAACATCTACTCGCACGGGTACATCGACCAGCTGGACAGCATGGAGGCGTTGGAGCGGCTGCACGCGCCGGTGATCACGGCGCACCCCGAGCGCGACGCGGAGAACGTTGCGTGGGCGGAGGATGTGCTGCGGGGCATCCTGCCGGTGCGGCTGACGTCAGGGTACCTGTACTGCAGCCCGTGGGATCAGATCGCGATGCTGCGGGGCATGGAGCCGATGCTGATGGATCTGGTATGCGAGCCGGAGCTGATGCACGCGACGATGAAGAAGTTTGTGGAGATCTTCACGGCGGAGATCGATCAGCGGGACGCTCTGGGGCTGTTTGACAACGACATCCCGGACCTGCACTGCACGCCGGGGTACTGCGACGAGCTGGACGAGAAGGCGGCACAGGGCCTGAAGGGGCGCGCGGCGTCGAGCTGGTATCGCGGCATGGCGCAGCCCTTCTCGAGCGTATCGCCGGACATGTTCGAGGAATACGAAGTGGAGTACATACTGCCGATGGCGGAGCGGTTTGGTTTGAGCTACTACGGCTGCTGCGAGCCGTTACACGATCGGATGGACCGCATCTTCCGCATCCCGAACCTGCGCAAGGTGGGGGTGAGCTCATGGGCGGACGTGGAGCGCAGCGCGGAGCTATTGGGCAAGGATTACGTTTACGCGCGCAAGCCCAATCCGGCGCTGGTGGCGGGCGATCTGGACGAGGACGCGATCCGCACCGAGGCGCGCGCGACGCTGGCGGCCTGCCGCAAGTACGGCTGCCCCTGCGAGTTCGTGCTCAAGGACATCAGCACCGTCGGCTACCGCCCCGAAAACCTCACGCGCTGGGTGGAGCTGATGGAGAGCGTGATCGACGAGTACTACTAGGAACGAGGGGTACGAGGAGGAACGCGCTTTCTTTCCTGAGGAAAGAAAG
>JAXEXP010000154.1:0-2391 GCA_034113365.1 Candidatus Spyradocola sp. | reverse complement strand
AACGCTCAAAACTAACGCTGTGTGGGGGCCGCGCCCGACCCATGTTGGGCCCGTCGGGTGCCAAATGATGTCGGGGGCGCTGCGGGTTTTTGGGGAATGAATGGGGAAGTGTTTGGGGAGGACGGGGGGCGCCGCACGGGTGTTTTGTGGGGAGCCGAGGGTTCGTTGTGCGGCGCGGTTGGGGTGTTGTGGGATGGGGAACAGGTTACGCGGGCGGTGGGAACTTCCAGCAACGGGCGGGGTTGGGCGGTCGTTGTTTCTTTTGGGGAGTTACGGGGGAGAAACAGCCCGGCCCCACTGGAGGAGTAGATCATCGCATGAAAATGAACCGGGAACAGCGGGCGCGGCTTTTCGCGCTGTATCAGGACGTATGCGTGCTGTGCAAGGGCGCGCAGGCGGAGCGCGTGGAGCGCATGCCGGGGACGGACGAGCAGGCCGAGCGTATGCTGGGGGAGATCAGAAGCCTTCTGCACATCGACCGCGCGGACGTCCCCTTGTCCGCACTGGAGGAAAATGTTGCCGAGCTTTCCGCGCGCAGGAAGGCCAGGCAGCAGCTGGACCGGCTGGTGGAGCAGCGCATGGCCCGCGCCGAGAAGGAATACTATGACAGCGTGCGCCTGGAGTTGATCGGCGAGATGAACGGCGCGGAGAACGCGGGCACGCGGCGCAAGCTGGCCGAGCTGATCATCAAGGAGGGCATCAGCCTGACGAGCCCGGCGTTCGCGCAGGCCCGGCCGCGCCGCGCGGGGGAGCTGGTGGGGCAGCGGGAGGCGTTCCGGCAGCTGCGCGCGGCGCTATGCTCGCCCTATCCGCAGCATGTGCTGCTCTACGGCCCGCCGGGGTGCGGCAAGACCACGGCGGCGCGGCTGGCGCTGGACGCGGCGCGGGAGCAGGAGGGTTCGCCATTCCTGCACGGCGCGCCCTTTGTGGAGGCGGACGCCTCGACGCTGCGCTGCGATCCGCACGGCGGGGTCAATCCGCTCATCGGCTCGGTGCATGATCCGATTTATCAGGGCGCGGGGCGGGAGCTGGCGGGGCGCGGCCTGCCCGAACCCAAGCTGGGGCTGGTGACGCAGGCGCACGGCGGCGTGCTGTTCCTCGACGAGATCGGCGAGATGGATCCGCAGCTGCAGAACATGCTGCTCAAGGTGCTGGAGGACAAGCGCGTGCGCTTCGACTCCTCTTACTTTGACCCCGACGCGCCGGGCGTGCCGGGGTACATCCGGCAGCTGTTCGACCAGGGCGCGCCAGCGGACTTCGTGCTCATCGGGGCCACCACGCGCGACCCGTCCGAGCTGCCCGCCGCGCTGCGCTCGCGGTGCGTGGAGATCCATTTTGAGGCGCTGGACGAGCGCGCGCTGCTGGAGGTCGCTCGCGGCGCGGCGCAGCGGCTGGGCATCCGCGCGACGGCCCCCGCGCTGCGGTACATCGCCGCGCACAGCTGCGACGGCCGCGACTGCGTGCGCAGGCTCACCGCCGCGCGGAAGCAGGGCCGCGTGACGCTGGCCGACGTGCAACAGGACGTGACCAAGCGAAGCCCCGCCCCGCAGACCGGCCGGGTCGCGATACTGGGCGTGCAGGGGAGAAGGGGGGTCGTGCGCATGCTCACCGGCGCGCTGACGCCGGGCACAGGCCGCGTGCGCATGGACCTGGCCGCGGGAAAGCTGGCCCGCGACGCCGCGCAGTGCGCACAGCTGGCGCTGCAAGCCTGCGGCGAAACGCTGGGCGACCGGGACGCCGTGCTGCACGTGGAGGGCGGCAGCCCCATTGACGGCCCTTCGCTGGGCCTTGCCGCCGCGCTCGTGCTGCGCTCCCTGCTGCGCGATGCGCCGCTGCGCCAGGATGCAGCCGTCACCGGGGAGATCGCGCTGGACGGCCGCGTGCTGCCCGTGGGCGGCGTCACGGAAAAGCGCGTGGCCGCGCGGCTGAACGGCTTTGCGCACATTGCAGAGCCGGAGGGCAGCGCACCCGCGCCGGACGTCCACCCGATAAAAACCCTCGAACAAGCCTGGAACCTCTTCGCGGCAGAAAACAGCCAGTAGCCCCATGGGAGAGCAAACGAAAACCCATCCCCAAAGGCAACGTGGGAGGGCGGTTTAGCACTACGCACCGACGCGCCGCACAACGAGCACTTGGCGCCCTACAGTATACCCGTGCGGCGCCCCCGTACCTGTACCCCATCCCACAACACCCCAACCGCGCCGCACAACGAGCACTTGGCTCCCCACAAAATACCCGTGCGGCGCACCCCCGTCCTCCCCACCCCCCCTTTATTCACCTCCCAAAACCCCCGCAGCGCCCGCCGCATCTTTGGCCACCGTATTGGCCAAAGATGCGACGGGCGCTGCCATATAAGCTTTCTTTTGCAGCTTTTCTTTCTCAGAAAGAAAA
>JAXEXP010000153.1:0-12522 GCA_034113365.1 Candidatus Spyradocola sp. | reverse complement strand
CCTAACTATTTGCAGATGGAAAATCGCTTCCGATACAGAAAAATTCGTGTGCGGCAAGGCCGTGCGCGAATTTTTCTGCAATTCGGAAAAGATGAGGTTTCATCTTTTTCGAGCCTGTCGACTTTGTCGACAGGCTGAAGCACCCCGATAAAGGGTGCTTTTTTCATGCGCGAAGGCTGTCCAGCAGGGACCGGACGGATGCGGTGCAGTCGGCGCGGCGGGTTTCCGGTCCGCGCCAGGAATCCGACAGCGGCAGGTGGACGCCGTCCTTTGCCGCGGCGGTCAGGTCCCATTGGCCGTCCTGCCCTCGATTTTTCTCCAGCCATTCAACGGCAAAGCGCAGCCGGGGCGCGGCGTGCGGGTGGCGCGCAAGTTCTGCCAGCCCCGCGATGGCCCGCACGGCGCGCTTTCCGCCAAACGGCTCCGGCAGGCGGCACAGCGGCCCCTCGCAGACGTAGTAAATCCCTGGCTCATGGCGCAGAACATAGTCGATCATGCGCGCCTCCGTCTCCTCCCGCAGCAGCCCCGCGGTGACGGACACAACGTAAAAATTGACGAAATCCACGAATCTGCCGCCGCGGCGGGTGTCCCAGCGCGCGCGCAAAGGCTGCGCAGTAGGCCGCATGGTCGTATTCCCCGCCCGCAAACGCCGCCTCGAGCATGCCGGCCCACCGTTCGCCCACGGCGTTGGCGCGCGCGTTCTGCGGCGTGAAGCGGCGGATCCATGCGGCGAGCATCAGCTCGGTGAAGGCGTCCCAATCGTGCAGCTTCTCGCGCGGATCGGGGATGGATCGCTCCCCGCGCAAGCAGGCGTCGAGGTACTCCACGGCGCGGCGGATGCAGCCGTCCTGCATCGTAAAGCCCAGCGCCTCCAGGCGGCGCAGCGCCATCTCCGTGGTGGGCTCATGCCGTGCGCGGCTGCTCGCGGACAGCGTGTGGAAGCGCTCGCCCCACGAGCCGTCGGGATGCTGCTGCGCGATGAGCCTGCGGGCGTGTTCGCCGTCGTGTTTCATGCAAAAAATCCTCCTTACGGCAGGATCGCCATAAGGAGGATATAGCACAGGCTGCGCGCTGCGTCAAGCGTTTTCGGGCGCTTCATCAACGGGCTGTCCGGCGGTGAAGGTCAGCTTGCCGCCGTCCACACCCATGCGGACGCTGTCGCCGAGTCTGACGCGGCCGGAGAGGATCTCCTCGGACAGGTCGTCCTCGACCATGCGCTGGATGGCGCGGCGCAGCGGACGGGCGCCGTAGGTGGGGTCAAAGCCCTCTTTGGCGAGGAATTTGAGCGCCTCCTCGTCCCAGCTGAGACGGATGCCGCGCTCGGCAAGGCGCTGGGCGACGGAATCCACCATCAGGCCGGCGATCTTGAGTATGTTCTCCTCGTCGAGCTGGTGGAACACGATCAGCTCATCCACGCGGTTGAGGAACTCCGGCCGGAAGGAGCGCTTCAGCTCCTCGAGCATGGACTCCTTCATGCGCTCGTAGGACTGCGCGGAGATGCCGCTGCGCTCGCTGGAAAAGCCCAGCCCGCGCGTGTTTTTGTCCACGTCCGCAGCGCCGACGTTGCTGGTCATCACGCAGATGGTGTTGCGGAAGTCCACCGTGCGGCCGGTGGAGTCGGTCAGCCGCCCGTCCTCGAGCACCTGCAGCAGGATGTTGAACACGTCGGGGTGCGCCTTTTCGATCTCGTCGAACAGCACCACCGAGTAGGGCTTGCGGCGCACGGCCTCGGTCAGCTGGCCGCCCTCGTCATGGCCGACGTAGCCGGGCGGCGAGCCGATCATGCGCGAGACGGAGTATTTTTCCATGTACTCGGACATGTCGATGCGCACCATAGCGCTCTCGTCGCCGAACATGGCCTCGGCAAGCGCCTTGCACAGCTCGGTCTTGCCCACGCCCGTCGGGCCGAGGAATATGAAGGAGCCAATGGGCCTGCGCACGTCCTTGAGCCCCGCGCGCGCCCTGCGGATGGCGCGGGAGACGGCGCTGACCGCCTCGTCCTGCCCGATGACGCGCTGGTGCAGCGTGTCCTCCAGCCGCAGCAGGCGCGCCGACTCGTCCTCGGTCAGCTTTGTGACGGGGATGTGCGTCCACGCGGCCACGATCTGCGCGACCTCCTCGGCGCCCACCTCCTTCTGCGCGGTGGAGCGCTGGGTCTCCCAGGCCTTGCGCTGCGCCTCCATGTCGGCCTGCAGCGCGCGCTCCTCGTCGCGCAGCCGCGCCGCGCGCTCGAAGTCCTGATGCGCGATGGCCTCTTCCTTTTCCTTCTTGAGCGCGGCGCACTTCTCCTCCGCCTGCTTCATGTCCGGCGGGGTGATGTAGGACTTGATGCGCACGCGCGAGGCCGCCTCGTCGATCAGGTCGATGGCCTTGTCGGGCAGGTAGCGGTCGGTGATGTAGCGGTCGGACAGCTGCACCGCCGCCTCGATGGCCTCGTCGGTGATGCGCACCTTGTGATGCGCCTCGTAGCGGTCGCGCAGGCCCTTGAGGATCTCCACGGCCTCGTCGTAGCGCGGCTCGCCCACCGTCACGGGCTGGAACCTGCGCTCCAGCGCCGCGTCCTTCTCGATGTGCTTGCGGTACTCGTCCAGCGTGGTCGCGCCGATGCACTGGATCTCGCCGCGCGCAAGTGCCGGCTTGAGTATGTTCGCCGCGTCGATCGCGCCCTCGGCCGCGCCCGCGCCGATCAGCGTGTGGATCTCGTCGATGAACAGGATGATGCTGCGGTCGTTCTTGAGCTCCTGCATCACGTTTTTCATGCGCTCCTCGAACTCGCCGCGGTACTTTGCGCCCGCCAGCATGCCCGCAAGGTCCAGCGACACGATGCGCTTGCCCGCCAGCAGCTCGGGCACGGCCCCCTCGACGATCTTCTGCGCCAGTCCCTCCGCCACCGCGGACTTGCCCACGCCCGGCTCGCCGATGAGCACCGGGTTGTTCTTGGTGCGGCGAGAGAGGATCTGCACGATGCGCTCCATCTCCTCGCCCCGGCCGATCACGGGGTCCAACTCGCCGTTTTTCGCGGCGGCGGTCAGATCGCGGCCGTACTGCATCAGCGTCGGCGCGCTCTCTCCGCTCTCGCCCTTGCCGCTCTCGGGGGCGCTGCCCTTGGCCGCAGGGCTCTGCGCCCCGCTCTTTTCCTGCTTGCCCAGCTCGCGCCGGGTGGCCTCGATCATCTTGCGGTAGAGCTCCTCGGTGTCCACGCCCAGGGCGCGCAGGATGCGGTTGCCCACGCACTCATGCTCCTTGAGCAGGCCAAAGAGGATGTGCTCCACGCCCACATAGTTCTGCCCCAGCGCGTTGGCCTCCTCGCGGCTGACCACCAGCACGTGCTTGGTGCGCGGCGTGTAGCCGAACGCGTCGGAGAAGTTGAAGTCGCCCTTGCCCACCAGCTGCTCCACTTCCTCGCAGGCGCGCTCGAAGGTGACGCCCAGCTGCGCAAGCAGCGTGGTGACCGACGTCTTTTCGCGGATGCAGCCCAGCAGCAGGTGCTCGGTGCCCACGTAGTTGTGGCCCAGCCGCTGCGCCTCCTCCTGCGCGATCTCCAGCACGCGCTTGGCGCCCTTGGTAAAGCTGTCAAAAAAATTCATATTGAAACATAAACCTCCCTTTCAAAAGGGTAACCCGTTATCTCTGAACATAACCGCTCTCAAGAAGAATGCCCTCGGACTTCCCCTCGAGGGGAAGCGAGGGTACAAAGCCCTGGGGAAACGCTCGACCGGAACACCGGGCTTTCCCAAAGGGGAACACGGTGCGGACTAAGCCGTCGCCCGCAGGCCACCGATAAGTTGTCCGCCTCGCACCGGCTCCAAATCCATCTTTCAAAAGAAATTCGCGTCCTTCACTCCAGCGTCTTGCGGATGATCTGCGCGCGCAGCACGTCGCGGTCGCGCGACGTGAGCGCCTGCCCGGCGTTGCGCTCGAGCGTGGCGGGCTGCACGTCGTTCATCAGGCGCGACAGCTGTGCCTGCGTCACGTTGATAAATCCAAGATCCGCCGCCAGCCGCGCGTTGGACAGGCGGTTCATGAATTCCTTGTTGCTCATCAGCCGCGCGCTGGTGAAGATGCCATAGGAGCGCAACAGCTTATCCTCCAGCTGCACGCGGTCGCCCTCTAGTAGCGCCTGCCGCGCCGCGCGCTCCCGGCCGATGACCTGCTCGGCGGTGTCGGAGATGAGCTTCAGGATCTCCTCCTCCGTGCGGCCCAGCGTCACCTGGTTGCTCAGCTGGTAGAGGTGTCCGCTGGCCTCGCTGCCCTCGCCGTACAGCCCGCGCACCGTCAGCCCCAGCTGCGACACCGCGCGGATGACCTCGCCCGTCTTGCTGAGCATGGACAGCCCCGCAAGGTGCAGCATCACCGAGGCGCGCATGCCCGTGCCCGTGTTGGTGGGGCAGGCCGTCAGATACCCCCACCGGCGGTCGAACGCGAAGCGCTCCTCCCGCTCGATGGCGCGGTCCACGCCGCCGGCCAGCTGCATCGCGTTGCCCAGCTGCAGGCCGGGCAGCAGCGCCTGCACGCGCAGGTGATCCTCCTCGCCCACCATCACGGACACCGTCCTGTCCTCATTGAGCAGCACCGCGCCGCCGTCGTTCTGCGCAAGCTCGGGGGAGATCAGGTGCGCCTCCACCATGCAGCCGCGCGCGTTCTGGCTCAGCTGCGCCATGCGCCGCAGGGTATAGCATTCCCCTGAAAGCGCGTTTTCCGTCCGCTCCACGATGCGCTCGTAGTCGCCCGGCTGCATGCGCTGCGGAAAGGGGATGTCCGCGTAATTTCGCGCCAGCCGCACCCGGCTGGACTGCGCAATGGTGTTCATGGGATCGACGATCTCACTCATCGCGGTGCGCCTCCTTCATCTCCTGCGCCACGGCGGTCAGGTTCAGCGCCTTGATCTCGTCGCGCAGCGCCGCCGCGCGCTCAAAGTCCTCCTCCGCCACCGCCGCGTCCATCTGCCTGCGCAGGTCGTCCAGCCTGCGCTGGGCGTTCATCTCGCCCGCCAGGTACTCGGGCACCTTGCCCACGTGCCGCGCGTGGCCGTGGATGGACTTGAGCGTCTGCTCCATTTTGTCGCCAAACGCCGCGTAGCAGCCCGCGCAGCCCACCTTGCCCGTCTTTTGGAACTCGGCAAAGCTCATGCCGCAGCCGGGGCAGGTCAGGTCGCAGCCCTCCTCGTCCTCCTGCTGCTCGGGCTGCTCCGCCTGGGGCTTTGCGCCCAGCAGCTTGGAGAGCAGATCGCCCACCGCAAGGCCGCCCAGCAGCTGCGCGTTGCGCTTCTGCCAGCACTGCGCGCAGAGGTTTTCGTCCTTTTTCTTGCCGCCGATGATGGTGGCGATGTGTACCGTCGCCTGGTTCTGTCCGCATTCATCGCACATCATGTTGCTCTTCCTCCTTTGCCGCACAGATCAGCATGCGGCACAATATGCCTGCGCGCATGCGCTGCGCGCCTTCGTTCTCCTCCGCGTCGGGCTCGCCCACCGCCGCCAGCAGCAGCCGCGCCTGCGCGGGGCTGAGCACCCCGCCCTTGCGCAGCGCCTCCACGACGCTCTCCGCCTGCCCGGCCGTCAGGTGGGCGGGCAGCTGGGCGCACACGCCCTGCATATAGTCTACCCGGCTGCGATCGATGCGGAACACCCGTACGAACCCGCCGCCGCCGCGCCGCGTCTCCACGCGATACCCCTGCGCGGGCGTAAAGCGCGTGGACAGCACGTAATTGATCTGCGAGGGCGCACAGCTGAACTGCGCCGCCAGTATGTTGCGCTGCAATTCCACCCAGCTGCGCTGCTGCATCGCCTGCAGGATGAACCGCTCGATGTCGTCGCACAATCGCGCCATGCCC
Source organism: Candidatus Spyradocola sp. (assembly GCA_034113365.1). Lineage (GTDB taxonomy): Bacteria > Bacillota > Clostridia > Christensenellales > UBA1750 > Spyradocola. Next base: position 6,692 of record JAXEXP010000153.1, on the reverse strand, counting down.
TTCGCCCTCCTTTTTGACCTTCTTTGACCTTTACACCTTGATTATAGCATACACTGCGGATTTTTCAATAGAAAAACCTCCCACGCCGCGCATTTCGCAGCGAGGGAGGGGCCGGTTTACCAAAGATTAACTCATGCTTCGGGCGGCTGGGCGAGGACGCGGATGCGAATGGGCGCCCCACGTCCGGCGCTGATGCTGCGGACGTGCCACAGCAGCTTGGCGGAATTTCCCAGGCCATGGTACACCCCGGCGATGACCTGCTCCACGTTTCCGGCCATCAGGCGGTTGGCCCGGACGATGGCGTACTGCCGGGGCACGCGCTCCATGCCCTCGGGGTAGAGCCAGCCGTCGGCGCCGGGCGGCAGCGGGTCGGCCTCGGCGCGGCAGTTGTAGTAGGGCGTGAGGATCTCCAGCCGGACCTGCGGATGCAGCCGCTTGGCCTGGCAGACGGCGCGGCGGGCCATGCCGTCAAAGTGCCCGTAGCGCCCCACGATGAACAGCCGCACGCCGTCCCCGATGGCCTCCTCGACGGCCTGACAGATCCTGGGATACTCGCTCTCCTCCGCGTCCCGGCTGCCAAACATGAAACAGCTGTTGGGGATCATTCGCTCACCACCATAATAATCTTTTCCGTATCAATTATACCCCTTTGCTTATTCCATCGCAATAGAAGTCATACTATAATTACGGAAAAGATCACTATGGACAGGGGGTGTGCGCGATAAAGGATATTCTTGCCACAATCGATCAGATGCGGCGTGAACGCGGCTGGACGGAATATCGCCTTGCAGAAGAATCCGGTCTGCCGCAGACCACGATCTCCTCCTGGTACCGCAGCACAAAGAAGCCCTCGGTCTATTCATTGGAAAAGATTTGTCAAGCGTTCGGCATCACAATGGCGCAGCTCTTTTCTGAAAACAGCGAGCCCGTGGAGCTGACGGAATCCCAGCGCCAAATGCTCGACCGCTGGTCCCGTCTGACCCCAGCCCAGCAGGAGGCCTTTCTCCGCCTGCTCGACGTACTGTGATGAACAAAAACACCGGCAGAGCCGCAAGCTCCCCGGTGTTTTTGCCTGTCGACAAAGTCGACAGGCTCGCAAAAGATGAATTCTCATCTTTTGCGAATTGCAGAAAAATTCGCGCACGGCCTCGCCGCACACGAATTTTTCTGTATCGGAAGCGATTTTTCTTCAGCAAAGGTTTCGGGAACAGGTGAAGCAGCGTGCTGATCTGCCTTTGTTTGCCCTAACGTACAGAAAATCGCTCCTCGGCGGGGTACACGCCCCCGCCTGCGGATTGAAGAGGAAGGGGCTGCGGCCCCTTCATGCATCCCCGGGGAGCACATGCCTGTTTTTTGACAGTCTGAACACCGGCAGAGCCGCATGCTCCCCGGTGTTTTTATCTCAAGTGTCCTCTCTCTCAGGGCAGAAAAAACACCGGCCGTGCACATGCGCAGCCGGTGTCCGCATCGATCCCGATCATTGCTTGGGGTGTTTGGGCAGCTTGGCCAGGTCGTAGGGCGTCTCCTGGTAGACGTAGTAGTTCAGCCAGTTGGCGTAGAGCAGGTTTGCGTGCGCGCGCCAGGTGACCATGGGCTCGCGGCTGGGGTTGTCGTTGGGGAAGTAGTGGCGCGGCACCGGCATGTCCATGCCCTTGGCGCGGTCGCGCTCGTATTCGTTTTTGAGCGTGTCGGGGTCGTACTCGGCGTGCCCGGTGACGAACACGTGACGGCCATCCTTGGAGGTGGCCAGGTACAGCCCCGCCTCGGGCGACACGGCCAGTATGTCCAGATCGCGCACCGCGGCCACGTCGTCGGCGCGCACCTCGGTGTGGCGGGAGTGGGGCGCGTCGAACCAGTCGTCAAAGCCGCGCACCAGCGGCGCCGTGCGCTTGACCACGTGGTGGGAGAACACGCCGTGCATCTTCTGCTCCAGCGGGTATTTCTGTACGCCGTACCGGTAGAACAGCCCCGCCTGCGCCGCCCAGCAGATGTACATCGTGGAAAACACGTGATCCTCCGCCCAGTCCATGATGGTGGTCAGCTCTTCCCAGTAGCGCACCTCTTCAAAATCCATCTGCTCCACGGGCGCGCCGGTGATGATCAGGCCGTCAAAGTTGACGTCCTGCACCTCATCGAGCGTCTTGTAGAAGGTCTCAAGGTGCTCCATGGGCGTGTTTCTCGACACATGGGAGGCCGTGCGCAGGAAGGTCACCTCCACCTGAAGCGGCGTGTTGCCGATCAGGCGCAGCAGCTGCGTTTCGGTGACGATCTTGGTGGGCATGAGGTTGAGGATGGCGATGTGCAGGGGGCGAATATCCTGCGTGCCCGCGCGCGAGGCGGGCATGACGAATATGTTTTCCTCCCGCAGGATGGATATTGCGGGCAGATTATCCTGAATTTTGACGGGCACTTGAACTTGTTCCTCCTGATGCAGCGTACTTTAGTTATTGTACACTCTCCTTCTCCGGCTCGTCAAGTTCCCGCCGCGCAATTTTTCTGTGCGCAGCGGAACTTTTTGCCTGTGAAAATCGTCTTTCCTATGGTTCGCGGGGATGTCATTGCACAAATCCCGTTTTGTGTGTTACAATGTAGCCAAGCGGCCGCTCCGCGGCTGAAAAACATGTGAACAAAGGCGGTTGAGGGTATGAAGATCAAGCTCAAGCTCCTCTCTTCTCTGGCCAAGGTATTTCTCGATTCCGAACCCGTGGAAAACCCCGGCGACGGCAAGCTCACCGGCTTTCTCAACGAGACCGTCTCCTTCCAGGCTGCCTGGGGAGGCTATGAGGGCCCCGAGGGGCGCTCCACGGCGACGCTGACGGTCACCTCGCCCATCGCGTCCATCGTGCACGTGCGCCAGGTGCGCCACATCCCGGTGCGCTTCACCACCTACCCCGACGCGGACGCCAACTACCTGCGCAAGGAGCCGGGCCTCTTCCCCGACCTGCTCAGCGAGCCCAAAGAGGTGCTGCGCATCTGGTCGGACAAGTGGGAGAGCGCCTGGATCGACGTCACGCCCGACGAAAACACCGTCCCCGGCGTCTATCCCATCGAGCTTACGCTCACCGAGTGCGCGACGGGCGTCAGCGTCTCCCGCGTCATGCAGGTGGAGATCCTGCCCGTCAAGCTCCCCGAGCAGACGCTCATCCACACCAAGTGGTTCTACTGCGACTGCCTGTGCCAGTATTACGGCGTGGAGATGTTCTCCGACGAATTCTTCCGCATCGCGGAGAACTTCATTTCCCTGGCCGTAAAGCGCGGCATCAACATGATCCTCACCCCCATCCACACGCCCCCGCTGGACACCGCCGTCGGCCGCGAGCGCATGACCTTCCAGCTGGTGGACGTGACGGTGGAGCAGGGCAAGTACAGCTTCTCCTTTGACAACCTGCGCCGCTGGGTGGCCATGTGCAAGCGCTGCGGCGTGAAGTATTACGAGATCGCGCACTTCTTCTCTCAGTGGGGCGCCAAGTACGCGCCCAAGATCATGGCGACCGTGGACGGGCAGTACAAGCGCATCTTCGGCTGGGACACCCCCGGCACCGGCGAGCAGTACGCCGCCTTCCTGCGGGCCTACATCCCGGCGGTGCTGGCCGAGCTGCGCGCGCTGGGCATCGACAGGCAGTGCTGGTTCCACATCTCCGACGAGCCCCACATCTCCCAGCTCGAGGACTACAAGGCCGCAAAGGCCATCGTGGCCGACCTGCTTACCGGCTACCCCATCATGGACGCGCTGAGCGACTACGGCTTCTACACCTCCGGCGCCGTCGCAAAGCCCATCCCCGCCAACAACCACATCGCGCCCTTCATCGAGCACGGCGTGCAGGGCCTGTGGACCTACTACTGCTGCGGTCAGTACATCGACGTGAGCAACATGTTCGTCGCCATGCCCTCCGCGCGCAACCGCATACTGGGCGTGCAGCTGTACAAGTTCAACATCGAGGGCTTCCTGCAGTGGGGCTACAACTCCTACAACAGCCAGAACTCGCTCTATCCCGTCGATCCCTATCTGATCACCGACGGCGACGGCTTTGTGCCCGCGGGCGATGCCTACCAGGTCTATCCCGGCCCCGGCGGCGTGCCCGAGGAGTCCATCCGCATGATGGTCACCGACGAGGCGCTGAACGACCTGCGCGCATTCCAGCTGCTGGAGAGCCTGCGCGGCCGCGACTTCGTGATGGGGCTGATCGAGGACGGCCTAACCGAGCCCATCACCTTTGACCGCTACCCCACGGACGACGGCTATCTGCTGCACCTGCGCGAAAAAGTCAACCGCGAGATCGTCAAGGCGCTCGCGTAACGGCAATTCTCTGTTGCGCCGCGGCACAATGTCATGTATAATAGTTAATTATGAAAACCACCCGCCGGAGCGCGGGTCGAGGCTTTGATAGAGTAACAGGAGGATCCCGAGAACATGAAAAAGCTACTTGCACTGATCCTGACCGCGCTGATGGTCTGCGCGCTCCTTGCCGGCTGCGCCGAATCCGGCAGCGAGGATGCGCCCATACTGGAGAGCACGGCGACGCCCACCGCGACACCCACTGCCACTCCCACTGCGACGCCCACTGCGGCGCCCAGCGTCTCCCCCACCCCCACCGTCGCAGTTCCCACGCCCAATGTCTCCGAGGAGATGGACGCCGAGGTCGTGGACGCCGGCTTTGACGAGCTGTACAAGAAGAGCGATTACGTGCTCATCGGCACGCTGACCAAGTCTCTGGGCGAGATGAACCAGTGCCGCGACAAGAACGGCAACCCCCACACCTCCATCTTCATGATGGAAAAGCAGTACACGCTGGAGATCACCGAGGTGCTCAAGACCCCCTCCAAGAACAAGGTCAAGGCCAAGGACAGCATCACGCTCTCCCTGCCCTACCGCGATAAGTTCGAGGGCGACAAGGACTACACCATGCGCACCTTCCAGGAGCCCCCGCTCAACCAGGAGATGCTGTTCTTCCTCAACCGCGATGAGATCACCAAGGACATCATCGTGTTCTACCCCGAGAACGAGCCGCACTCCTTCCTGATCAAGGACGGCAAGCTGTACACCTACGGCAACAGCGCCGAGCTTGCCAAGACCTTCGCCAAGGGCGAGGGCGCTGCCGACAAGGGCATCTCCCTGGCCGGCGCCAAGAAGGAAATGGGCGTCAAGTAAATCCACACCGTAAAGAAACACTCGTGCACGACCGCATCGCGCACGAGTGTTTTTCTGTATTGTTTCGCCTTATTTCTGTTGCAGTGCTCTTAGGGCAGTGCAGTGTTCGACGAGGGAGCGACTGATGAGGTGTCCGCCGCGCACGGCTACACCAGCTTGCGCAGGTTTTCCAGCGAGATGGCCAGCGCCTGCTCGCAGGGCTCCAGGCCCTCGAACTCCACCGCGACGGTGTCGTCATACCCCGCGCGCTTGAGGATGCGGATGGCCGCCTCCACCGGCACCACGCCATGGCCGATGATGGTGCCGCGCAGGTATGCGCCGCCGCGCGTGCCGAACCAACCCGTGCCCGGGTCCGCGGCCGTGCAGGGCTTGTACAGGAAATCCTTCGCGTGCGCATGGAATGCGTGCGGCGCCAGCACGCCCACCGCCTTCTCGGGCGCCTCGTCCGCGCACAGGAAGTTGCCCATGTCCACCAGCGCGCCGAAGTTCTCATGCCCCACCGCGTCGATGAGCGCCAGCACGCGCGCGCTGTCCTGCACAAACTGCCCGTGGTTCTCCACCATCGTCTTAATGCCGCGCTGCGCCGCGTATTCCGTCACCCTGCGGCAGCCCTCCGCCAGCCGGGGCAGCACGCTCTCAAACGTGAAGGCCGCGCCCTGCCGAGGCTGCGTCCAGGTCACGTCGTGCCGGAAGGTCTGCGCGCCCAGCAACACCGCGTTGTCCACCTCGCGGCAGGTCTTTTCCACCTCCGCGTCCACGTCGTTTGCCAGGAAATCCGCCGAGACGGCGTAGTTCTTCACGGGCAGCCCCGCGTCCTTCGCCTGACGGCCCAGCTTTGCGCACATCTCCGGAATGGGATCGTCCCCCAGCAGCACCGCAAAGTCCAGCGCCTCAAACCCGAGCTTCGCCGCCGCGTCCACGATGTCGTAGGTGCTCATGCGCCCCGCCGACACCGCCTGATGAAAACTGTAGCTGCTCACACCGATTTTCATTGTCCTAACCTCCTAGTTTTTCAATGGGATCCTTTCCATAATTTCCGAGCTCCCGTCCGCACCGATGCGCTCCAGAACCACCTGCCGCACCGCGCAGACAAAGCTCCTGCCCAGATCCTCCCGCGCAAACGCGAACTCCCCGCGTCCCAGCGTCACATGCGGCGTGTAAGGAAACTCCGGCGCGTACCACCGGGCAAACGCCCCCGCGTACAGCGCATCATGCAGCGCGCGCACTTCCTCCCCGCCGCGCTCGGGCAGCAGCATCAGGTATTCTCCGCGCCGCTCCACCCGCCGCATCTCCAGCTCAAAGCCCGCAAACTGCGAGATCACGCCGCGCGCACTCTCCATCGCCGCGCGCACCGCGCCCTCCTCCGCCTCAAACGGAAACACCAGCGTCACATGCGGCGGAATCAGCCCAAACAAAGGATCAAGCTCCGCCCGAACGGCTTCGATCAACTCCGCCCCTTCAAACTCCGGAAACACATGCATCGCCCACAGCATCCCGGTCACGCACCACCCCTCACATGCCTTTCTTTTGCGCAGCTTTTCTT
>JAXEXP010000152.1:0-5821 GCA_034113365.1 Candidatus Spyradocola sp. | reverse complement strand
TTCGTCTGCAAGCTGACGAAGGAATATGGCGTCAAGACCGTGGTGTCCATGAACCCCATCATGATCGACGGCACGGGCATGTGCGGCGGCTGCCGCCTGACCGTGGGCGGCAAGACGAAGTTCGCCTGCGTGGACGGCCCGGACTTTGACGGCCACGAGGTGGATTTTGACGAGGCCATCGAGCGCTCGGGCATGTACCGCGAATTCGAGCGCCAGCAGTACGAAGAGACCTGCAATCTGTTCAAGGGGGTGTAAGCGATGCCGAACATGAGTCTGAAAAAGAATCCCATGCCCGCGCAGGAGCCTGCGGTGCGCGCGCGCAACTTCGGCGAGGTCGCGCTGGGCTACACGCCCGAGCAGGCCATCGACGAGGCGAATCGCTGCTTAAACTGCAAGAACAAGCCCTGCGTCGGCGGCTGTCCCGTTGCCATCGACATCCCCGCTTTCATCGGCAAGATCAAGGAAGGGGACTTTGAGGCGGCTTACCAGATCATTTCCCGCTCCTCCTCCCTGCCCGCGGTGTGCGGCAGAGTCTGCCCGCAGGAGACGCAGTGCGAGAGCAAGTGCGTGCGCGGCATCAAGGGCGAGCCGGTGGCCATCGGCCGTCTGGAGCGCTTTGTGGCCGACTGGCACAACACGAATGTAAAGGAAGCCCCGCAGCGCCCCGCCTCCAACGGCCACAAGGCTGCAATCATCGGAGCGGGCCCGTCGGGCCTGACCTGTGCGGGCGATCTGGCGCGCAAGGGCTATGACGTGACGGTGTTTGAGGCGCTGCACACGGCCGGCGGCGTGCTGGTCTACGGCATTCCCGAGTTCCGTCTGCCCAAGGCCATCGTGGAAAAGGAGATCGAGACGCTCAAGGCGCTGGGCGTGAAGATCGAGACGAATATGGTCATCGGCAAGGTGCTGTCCATCGACGAGCTGTTCGAGATGGGCTTTGAGTCGGTGTTCATCGGCTCGGGCGCGGGCCTGCCGCGTTTCATGAACATCCCCGGCGAGAACCTCAAGGGCGTGTACTCCGCAAATGAGTTCCTCACGCGCGTGAACCTGATGAAGGCCTTCCGCAAGGACAACCCCACCCCCATCCAGCAGGTGAAGAAGGTGGCGGTCGTGGGCGGTGGCAACGTCGCGATGGACGCGGCGCGCTGCGCGATGCGTCTGGGCGCGGAGAAGGTGTACATCGTCTATCGCCGCTCGATGGACGAGCTGCCCGCTCGAAAGGAAGAAGTCGAGCACGCGATGGAAGAGGGCATCGAGTTCAAGCTGCTCAACAACCCGGTGGAGATCCTGGGCGACGAGCACAAGTGCGTGCGCGCCATCCGCTGCATCGAGATGGAGCTGGGCGAGCCCGACGCCTCCGGACGCCGCCGCCCCGTGGAAAAGCCGGGTAGCGAGTTCGAGCTGGACGTGGACTGCGTGATCATGTCCATCGGCACGTCTCCCAACCCGCTGATCCGCTCCACCACCCCCGGCCTGGAGACGCAGAAGTGGGGCGGCATCGTGACCGAGGAGGAAACGGGCCTGACCTCGCGCCAGGGCGTGTACGCCGGCGGCGACGCCGTGACGGGCGCGGCCACCGTGATCCTGGCGATGGGCGCGGGCAAGACCGCTGCCGCCGCCATGGACACCTACATGCAGGGCAAATAACCCAAACTCCCCTTGGAGCGGCATTTCCGCCGCTCCTTTTTGCATACGGAGGCAAAGATGAGTCCCTTTACCATCAACCCCGAGGACAGCCAGCCCATCTACCAGCAGCTCTACCGCCACATCGTGGGCGAGATGAGCGCGGGCAGGCTGCGCGAGGGCGAAAAGCTGCCCTCCAAGCGCGCGCTGGCGGCGCACCTGCACGTGAGCCAGACCACGGTGGAAAATGCCTACACCATGCTGGTGACAGAAGGGTACCTGATCGCGCGGCCGCGCAGCGGATATTACGCCGCGCATCTGGAGCAGCCGCTGCAGGCCAGCGCCGAAGTGGAGCAGACTTCGGTCGGTATTTCGTGGCCGGAAAAGGAACCGACCGAGGTCGCTATTCAGGCGCACTTTCGCACCAACGCGGTGGACACCACGCTGTTCCCCTACTCGGCCTGGGCGCGCATTCAGCGCGATGTGCTGCACGGGAGCAAGGAACTGCTCAATCACGGCGACGTGCGTGGGGATGCGGCGCTGCGCGAGGTATTGTACAAGTATCTGCACGAATACCGCGGCGCACAGTGCAGCCCCGAACAGATCGTGATCGGTGCGGGCGTGGAATACCTGGTGGGGCTGGTGTGCATGCTGCTGGGCGCGCAGTCGGTATTTGCGCTGGAGGATCCCGGGTACCCCAAGGTGCGGCAGATCGTGCGCAATCATGGGCGCACGGCAGTCGCGGTGCCGGTGGGCGCGCAGGGAATGGATCTGGACGCGCTGGAGAAAAGCGGCGCGACGGCGGCTTATGTCACGCCCTCGCACCAATTTCCAACGGGCGTGACCATGCCCATACCGGCGCGCATGAGGCTGCTGACGTGGGCGCACGCGCGGTCCGACCGGTTCATCATCGAGGACGACTACGACAGCGAATTCCGGTACCTGGGCAAGCCCATCCCCTCGCTGCAGGGGCTGGACGCGCAGGGCAAGGTGATCTACCTGGGCACCTTTTCGCGCACGCTCGCGCCGTCCATCCGCATCGCGTATATGATATTGCCCGAGCAGCTGCTCAAGCCCTACCACGACGCATTCAGCCTGTACGCGTCCACGGTGTCGCGCTTTGAGCAGCAGACGCTGGCGCGCTTCATCGCAGAGGGGCATTACACGCGGCATCTCAACCGCGTCCGCTCGCTCTACCGCAGGCGCAAGGAGTATGTCGTGGCGGCGCTGCGGGCGCTGCCCATCGCGCAGCATCTGGAGATCCGCGGCGAGAACGCGGGGCTGCACTTCCTGCTGCGCGTGCGCGGGCTGGGGAGCGAGCCGGAGCTGATGGCACGGCTGCGCGCAGCGGGCATCCGCGTGCATAGCCTGCGCGAGTACGCATTCGGTCCGGGCGCTGCGGACGAGCCGCCTGCGCTGGTGCTGGGCTACGCGGGGCTGTCCGAGGAGGAGATCAGCCGCAGCGTCGAAGCTTTAAGTTCAGCGCTCAATCCGTAAAATCTGGATCACGGGTGCGCAGACGCATTGACATTGCAGGTCGTTTTTCGTACAATGAAGCTGTAACGTACTGTTATTTTGACCAAGGAGGGAACCCAACTTGAAGTTTTCTGACGGATATTGGCTGAACCAGCCTGGCTATGACCTCTTCTACGCCAGCGTACCCTACGAGATCGACGTGAGTGAGCATGCCATCCACGTGCTGGCCACGCAGGTGCTCACTTCCCGCGGCGACACGCTGCAGGGTCCCGTGCTGGACGTCTACTTCTCCTCTGACCTGGAGAACACCATCCGCGTCAAGGTGGAGCACTACCGCGGCGCGCGCAAAAAGGGCCCCGAATACCAGCTCTACGCGCAGGAGGGCTTTGCCCCCACCACGTTGGAGACCGACGAGTATGCCGAGCTGATCTCCGGCAAGACCCGCGTGCGCATCCACAAGGGCAACGCCTGGCTCATCGAATACTACTACGAGGATCGCCTGCTGACCAAGGAAGGCTGGCGCTCCACCTCCTACATTGCCGAGGCGCCCTACCACACCCAGGAGCGCATGCTGGCGCAGAAGAACTTCAACCGCTTCTTCGCAAACGACCAGGACGAGGCGACTGCCTACACCCGCGGCCAGCTCAACCTCTCCGTGGGCGAGAGCATCTACGGCTTTGGCGAGAAGTTTACCACGTTCGTCAAGAACGGCCAGAAGGTGGAGATGTGGAACTCCGACGGCGGCACCTGCACGGAGTACAGCTACAAGTCCATCCCCTTCTACGTCTCCAATCGCTCCTACGGCGTGTTCGTGAACCACTCCGAGAAGGTCTCCTTTGAGGTGGGCTCGGATACCGTGTCCAAGGTGTCCTTCACCGTGCCCGGCGAGCGGCTGGAGTACGTCATCATCGGCGGCAAGAACATCGCGGACGTGCTGGTCAACTACACCAGCCTCACTGGCAAGCCTGCGCTGCCCCCGGCCTACTCCTTCGGCTTGTGGCTGACCACCTCGTTCACCACCGACTATGACGAAAAGACCGTCTCCTCCTTCGTGGACGGCATGGCCGAGCGCAACATCCCGCTGCAGGTGTTCCACTTCGACTGCTTCTGGATGCAGGAGTTCCGCTGGTGCGACTTCGTGTGGGACAAGCGCATGTTCCCCGACGCCAAGGGCTTCATCCAGCGCCTGAAAGCGCGCGGGCTGCAGATCTGCGTATGGGTCAACCCCTACATCGGCCAGCAGGGCGCCATCTTTGACGAGGCCGTGGAAAAGGGCTATCTGGTGATGAAGAAGAACGGCGACGTATTCCAGACCGATATGTGGCAGCCCGGCATGGGCATCGTGGATTTCACCAACCCCGAGGCCTGCAAGTGGTACTCCGACAAGATCCGCGCGCTGTGCGAGATGGGCGTGGACGCCATCAAAACCGACTTTGGCGAGCGCATCCCCACCGACGTGGTCTGGCACGACGGCTCCGACCCGCTGAAGATGCACAACTACTACACGCACCTGTACAACGGCGTGGTGTTCAACACGCTCAAGGAATACTACGGCGAGAACAAGGCTTGCCTGTTTGCGCGCTCTGCGACCGCGGGCGGCCAGCAGTACCCCGTGCACTGGGGCGGCGACTGCTTCTCCCAGTACGAGTCCATGGCCGAGACGCTGCGCGGCGGCCTGAGCCTGTGCCTGAGCGGCTTTGGCTTCTTCTCGCACGACATCTCCGGCTTCGAGGCCACCGGCACGCCCGATCTGTACAAGCGCTGGTCGGCGTTCGGCCTGATGTCCACGCACTCCAGACTGCACGGCTCCTCCTCCTACCGCGTGCCGTGGCTGTTCGACGAGGAGAGCTGCGACGTGGTGCGCCACTTCGTCAACCTCAAGGGCCGCCTGATGCCCTACCTGTACGCCAACGCCGTCAAGACGCACGAGACCGGCATCCCCATGATGCGCGCGATGATCGTGGACTTCGGCGACGAGCCCGCCACCTGGAACCTTGACCGGCAGTACATGCTGGGCGACAACCTGCTGGTCGTGCCCATCTTCAATGAGGAGGGCACCGCGCTGTACTACGTGCCCGCCGGCAAGTGGACCGACATTCAGACCGGCGAGGTGTTCGAGGGCGGCAAGTTCTACGAGACCAAGCACGACTACTTCTCCATGCCGCTGCTCGCCCGCCCCAACTCCATCATCGCCTACGGCCAGTTTGTCAAGGACGTGGTGTACGACTACGCGCGCGACGCGAAGTTCGTGATCTACCAGCTCGAGGATGGCAAGCAGGCCGAGTGCAAGGTCTACGACAGCGAGGCCAAGCTGGTGCAGCGCATCGTGGCCACCCGCAAGGGCGACGTGATCGAAGTGGAAGCCGACAACAAAGACATCCCCTTCACCGCGGAGGCCTCCGACGGCTGCAAGGTCATCATCAAGTAAGACGCGATTTCATCCCCTGCCCCATCCGGAAAATCCCTTCGGATGGGGCATTTTTTCAAGAAATGAGGTGTTTTGATGCCGCAGGAGATCATCATTGCGCCGTGCACGGGCGCTGCGGTTGACGTACACAAAGGGCAATACGTCGCCGTGGAGGACATTGACGGCGGTCAGGTGGCGGATTTCTTTGCCGAGGCGCTGGGGCAGGAGGAGGAATTTCTGTCCACGGGCGTGACCATCGACTGCAATGAATCGCTGCGCCTGAAGGTGGGCGACGTGCTCTACACCAACCGCTAC
>JAXEXP010000151.1:0-17150 GCA_034113365.1 Candidatus Spyradocola sp. | reverse complement strand
CAGCAGCAGCACCAGCGCCACGAACAGCTTGGAGCGCCAGGTATTCTTTTTCATCATTTGATGCCACCCAGGGTCTTTTCCCCTGTTACCCTCTTGTAGATGCCGATGAACGCAAACGTAAACAGCAGCATCGCGATCGACAGCGTCGCGCCCATGGGCCAGTTGCGCGCCTGCATCAGCTCATTTTTGATCAGGTTGCCCAGCAGCAGCGTCTTTGCGCCGCCCAGCAGGTCGCTGATGAAGAACAGCCCCATCGACGGCACAAACACCAGCACGCAGCCCGCCACGATGCCCGGCACCGTCAGCGGCACCGTCACCGTCCAAAACGCCTTCGCGGGCGACGCGCCCAGATCCCGCGCCGCCTCGATCACCGACCAGTCCAGCTTCTCCACCGAGTTGTAGATGGAGGTGATCATAAAGGGCAGCAGCGCGTACACCATGCCCAGCATCATCGCGCCGCTGTTGTACAGCAGCTTTAGCGGCTCGTCGATGACGCCCAGCCACAGCAGCAGCTCGTTGACGGGCCCGTTGGCCTTGAGTAGTATGATCCAGCCGTTGAGCCGCAGCAGCGAGTTGACCCAGAAGGGCGCCATCAGCAGCAGGATGATGAAGGAGCGCACCGCGGGCGAGAACTTCGCGGTAAAATACGCAAACGGGTAGCCGATCAGCAAGGTCAGCGCCGTGGTGCTGATGGCCACAAGGAAGGACTGCCCGAACACCTTGAGGTATACCGGGTCGAGCAGCGACAGATAGTTGCTCAGCGTGAATTCGTTCGTTACGCCCCAGACGTCGTCCTTTTTCAGGAACGAGAGCACAATGACGTACACCAGCGGCAGCGCCACGAACAGCACCGTCCAGATGTACAGCGGCCACACCGTGGGCGCGATGACGCGCTTTTTGCCGTCCTTGGCGGCTGCGGGCTTATTCCTCACCCTGCGCGCGCCCCCTTTCCACGACTGCGGCTGCGGCCGGGTCCCAGAACACCTGCACCGTGCAGCCCGCGGGGTAGGTGGACACCGGGTTGGCGCCCGTGATGAGCAGCTCCTGCCCGGTGGGCAGCGTGATGGTGGTGCGCAGCACGCCGCCGATGTAGCTGTGCAGCTTGATGACGCCCGTCAGGCGGAAGCCGTACTGCGCGTCGTTGCCGTAGTCGATGCGCTCGGCGCGCACCGACAGCGCGATGCGTTCGCCGGGGGCAAAGTCGCCCTTTACCGTGATGAAGTTGCCGGGGCACAGCTCCACCTGCGCGTGGCCCTCCATCGCCTGCACCACCGTGCCCTCCAATATATTGCTCTGCCCGATGAACTGCGCCGCAAAGCGCGTTGTGGGCTGTTCGTAGATGTCCTCCGGGCTGCCGATCTGCTCAAACCGCCCGCCGTTCATCACCGCGATCAGGTCGGACATGTTCAGCGCCTCTTCCTGGTCGTGCGTGATGTAGATGAAGGTGATGCCCAGCTTTTTTTGCAGGGCCTTGAGCTCCACTTGCATCTGGCGGCGCAGCTGCAGGTCCAGCGCGCCCAGCGGCTCGTCCAGCAGCAGCAGCTGCGGGTCGCACGCCAGCGCGCGCGCAATGGCCACGCGCTGCCTCTGCCCGCCGGACAGCTGCGCCGGCATGCGCCTGCCGTAGCCCTCCAGCTGCACGGTGGAAAGCAGCTCCTCCACGCGCCGGTCGATCACGTCCTTTTTCTCCCTGCGCAGGCGCAGGCTGTAGGCGATGTTCTTGTGCACGTTCATGTGCGGAAACAGCGCGTAGTTCTGGAAAACCGTGTTGACGGCGCGCTTTTCGGGCGGCAGCTTGGTCACGTCCGCGCCGCCCAGGATCACCGCGCCCTCATCCGGCTGCTCCAGCCCCGCGATGATGCGCAGCGTGGTGGTCTTGCCGCAGCCCGAGGGCCCCAGCAGGGTCACAAACTGCCCCGCCTCCACCGACAGACAGATGCCGTCCAGCACCTTGACGCCGTCAAAGGACTTGTGTATGTTTTGTAGTGTCAGTATGGACTGCGGCATGGCCGTCGCGCACCTCCGAAATCAAGCAATGTATTTTTTATGTATAGTATGCGTCATCAGTATGAAATTGCAAGTTAAATGTTGTGTTTATTGCAGAACCAGCGGCTTGTACTGCCTTTTGGTGCACTTGGGCAGGAACTCGCGCAGCGCGTCCACGCCCTCGCGCAGCGACAGGTCGCGATAGTTGCCGCACTGCTCCTCGGCCGCGCCCGGCACCGCCGTCTCCTCAAAGGACAGTGCGATCACCTCGCGCAGCAGCGCGCACACCTCGTCCTCGCCCATGCCGATGGTCAGCAGGTAGAACCCCGTGCGGCAGCCCATCGGTCCGAAGTACACGATGTTGTCCGCATACGCCGACGAGCGCAGGTAGGTCGCGAGCAGGTGCTCGATGGTGTGGGCCTCGGTGGTGGTCAGGTAGCGCCCCGCGTTGGGGGTGTAAAACCGCACGTCCGCAGTGAGCACGGGCACGCCCGCGCGCTCGTCCTCCCGGAAATACACGCCGGGCTGCATGCCGCGGTGATCTACCGCAAAGCTGGCGATCGTCTTTTTCTGCATAATGGTTCGCTCCTTCATAAATCCGACTAAAACAATCAGAATAGTAGCTAGGACTATTATAGCAGAATGTTTCCGCAATGCAAGAAAAATTTTTGACACAATGCGGCGCATCTGCTATAATCGACGCAAAATACGGAAAAAACAGGAGGATGCAAAGCGATGAAGATCGGCCTGATTGGCGCGATGACCGTAGAGGTGGAGGCGCTGCGCGACGAGATGGAAAACGTCGTGCGCACGGTGGTGTCCGGCATGGAGTTTTGGGAGGGCAGGCTGTGCGGGCAGGACGTGGTGCTGGCGGTGGCGGGCATCGGCAAGGTCAACGCCGCGATGTGCGCGCAGACCATGATCCTGCGCTTTGTGCCCGACGCGGTGCTCAACACGGGCGTGGCGGGCGGCATCGGCAGCGGCGTGAAGATCATGGACGTGGTGGTGGCAGAAGCCGTGGCCCAGCACGACATGGACACCTCGCCGCTGGGCGACCCGGTGGGGCTGATCCCCGGGCTGAACGTGGTGGAGATGAAATGCGACGAGGCGCTGTGCGACCGGGCCTGCGCCGCCGCGCGCAGCGTGGGCGTGGAGCCCGTGCGCGGCCTGATCGTCTCGGGCGACCAGTTCATCGGCTCGCAGGCGCAGATCGACCGCATCCGCGCGCACTTTGACGCCCGCGCCGCCGAGATGGAGGGCGCGGCCATCGGGCAGGTGTGCGCCACCAACCGCGTGCCCTTCACCGTGATCCGCGCCATCTCCGACGGCGGCGACGCCGACGCGCAGATGGACTACCCGCAGTTCGTAAAGCTGGCCGCGGCGCGGTCGGTGCGCATCGTGGAGGCGTTCCTGCGGGGATAACGACTAGCTAATCAAAAAGTGCATCCGTAAAAACGGATGCACTTTTTGATTACGCTGGGGGGGGATGACCCGGGGGCCCCTCCCCACAAGGGGGAGGGGCCCCCGGGTCTATGGCGTCCTCGACGGACGCCGGGGCCCCCGCCCGGGCTAGAGCGCCTTTTTGGGGCATTGCTTCACGCACTCCATGCACAGGATGCACTCGGTGCCGTTGCGGCGGGAGCGGGCGTTGTTGGTGACCTCCACGTCCATGGGGCAGACGCGCTCGCACTTGCCGCAGGAGACGCACTTGCTCTTGTCGCAGGTGACGCGCAGCAGCGCGTACTTGCTCATGGGCTTGAGGAACACCGTGATGGGGCAGACGTACTTGCAGAACGCGCGGTTGTCGCGCAAAGCAAAGGCCAGCGCGATGCCGACCGCGTAGTAGAGCACATTCCCCACGATGAACGCGGCGAACATCACGCGCTCCAGGTTCGGCACATGGCATAGGAACAGCGCCCCCACAAACACCAGCGACGCGGCAAACACCGCGTAGCGGATCCAGCCGACGCCCTCCTTCCGCGGGCGCTGCGGCGTTTTGTAGGGCAGGAAGTCCAGCACCATCGCCGTCCAGCAGGCGTAGCCGCACCAGCCGCGGCCGAACAGCAGGGGGCCGAATATCTTCGCCACCGCGTAGTGTATCGTCGCCGCCTCGAACACGCCCAGGAACAGGTAGTACCAGAAGCCCTCGATCTGCATGTTCTCCCGGCGCATCAGGCCCAGATACACCAGCATGTACAGCCCCACCAGCAGCTGCACCACGCGCCGCGCGTGCCGGTGCCCGCGCGCGAACAGCGCGACCCCCACCGCCAGCGCGATGCCGATGTAGCTGAAGTTGAACAGGTAGAACGGGTTGTCCAGCGTCAGCCACAGCGTCACCGCCACGGCCTCAAACACCGCAAACAGCAGCATCGACGGCAGGTATTTCTTCATGGGAAAGCCCCTCTTTCCGGTGTCAATTTGCCGCGGGGGTCTGCACGATCGCAAGCAGCCGAGCAAAGTCCTCCTCCGTCAGGCGCAGGAACGCGCTGCCCAGATGATAGCCCTTGCCCTGATCAAAGTTCTCAAAGCCCAGGCTGTCCACGTACACGATGGGGCTGTCCAGATCCTCAATGCCGGCATCGCCGCGCAGCAGGATGGAGAGCAGTTCGTCGTAGCAGGTCAGGAAGTCCTGCGGCACATAGTAGCCGTCGTCGTACTTGACGTCCGCGTAGGCGTACTCGCCCCGGATGCCGTGGCTCAGATCCACCGAGCCGCTGTATTCGCCCGACGGGTCGTACAGCTGCAGCGTGCCGTACAGGTACAGCTCGCCCTCTCCGGTCTCGCCCGCGATCTCCTGCCGCAGAATGCGGATGTCCTCCTTCACCATCTCGGGCATGTCCGCGCTGTTGACCAGCTGCATCGCCTGCAGCAGCGTCTCCGGCGTCTGCGCCGTCACCCGGAAGCAGCCGTAGAAGCTGCGCACGCCCTCGGTGCAGTAGTAGTTGAGGAAGCAGCCGGGCGCGTAGACCTCCTGCCCCAGCTCCGTGTGGAACAGCACGTCCTCCCGGGCGGGCTCGAGCTCGACGGTGGACGACTCCACCCAGCTGTTGGAATAGGTGTAGGTGTTCAGCTCCAGCTTCTCATCCGGCGAAAGCTCCGCGTACTCCCGGCGGAAGGTCTCCCACAGCGCCTTCATCCGGGCCTGGTCGCTGTCCCAGAGCTCCACGCCCGTCAGCGTCAGCCCCGTCAGCTGCTCCGTCGCGGGCAGCGCCCCGATGGCCGCCAGATACTCCGGGTCCTGCGTGCGCAGCTCCGCCAGGCGATTCTGCTGGTCGGGCGTGACGCGCACCTCTCGCGTCAGCGTGCTGCCGTCTTTCAGGTTGAAGCGCACCTGCATCAGGCGGTAGCCCGAGGGGTAGGCGGTGTCTGCGGCGTCGTTGGTGGTGTAGTAGTCGATGGTGCGGGTCAGTGCGCCGTGCAGCAGCCCGATCAGCTCGGGGTCGTCGTGCTCCACCTGGCTGAGCCGCCAGGTGGTGTAGTCGCTTTCCACGTCAAAGGCGCAGGACGGGTCAAAGCTGACCGACACGATGTCCTCCTGCGCCGGGCAGCGCTTCAGCTCCTGCTGACCGATGAACGTGCCGATCCACGGGATGCCAAGCCCCAGCGCCGCCACCACGGGCAGCACCGCCAGCGCGGGCAGCAGTTTGCGCAGCTTGCGCGTGGTGATCAGCTCGTAGAGGAAGTACACCAGCACCGCGCACACCGCCAGCACCGTCAGCGTGTCGCCGTCTACCTCCCAGTCGCACCTCGGCACGCACGCGCCCAGCAGCAGGAACAGCGGCAGCGAGACCAGGCAGCGCGTCACATGCTGCATCACCCGGTTGGGCGCAGCCGTGCGCGCCAGCTCTGACCTGCGGAAGTGGTGCAGCACGCACCCCACGATCAGGTAGAGCACCGACAGCCCCAGCGTGTACAGGTGCGAGGGCAGGTAGAACATGTAGCCGAACGGGTCGGTCCCGTACACCGTGTCGCCGGTGAATATCGCCGCGATCAGCGACACGGGCAGGTTGTAGTTGACGTTGAGCAGCAGCCCCATCTCCTCGGGGAAGAGGATGTGCCCGGAGCTGACCGCCATGCCCGCGATCACCACCAGGATCATGCGCGGAAGGAAGAGCACCAGCCCCGTCACCGTGAGCGCCGCGAACCACGTCCCCGTCAGCGACAGCCCGATCAGCGTGCAGGCGAGCACCAGCAGGAAGCACAGCAGGTGGTAGCTCAGCAGGCAGGGCAGCTGCAGCCAGTTGACCGCGCCCGCGATGTCAAACAGCGCAAAGGACAGCGCCAGCGACAGCACGATGGTGCTCGCCGCGTAGGTCAGGATGGCCAGCGTGCGCGAGAAGAACGCCGCCTCGCGCGTGATGGGCAGGGAATGGTAGAAATCCGACGCATTGCGCCGCATCAGGTAGCCGAAGGACAAAAACGCCATCGTCACCGGCGCGACGAAGTCGAATACGTACAGCGCCGCGGCCTGCCCGTAGCCGGGCGTGCTGTAAAGCGACGCGCCCGAGAGGATGGGCGGCAGCGCGGTGAACACCAGGCACAGCAGCAGGTAGGTCAGCCCCATCAGCCTCAGCTGCCGCAGCGACTCTAGGTACAGCCCCGCGTCAAAGAGCTTGCAGGAACGTTTCTTCATGTCGCGCCTCCTATTTGATGTCGTCAAAGGTGTAACCGAGGGACTCCATTTCGTAGAGGAATACCTCCTCCAGCGTCAGCGGCAGCACCTCCATCAGGATGGGGCTCTTTTGCCGCAGCGTCTCGATCACCTGCTCGCGGTCGCCGCGCACGATCAGGTTGCTCACCGACCCCTGCTTGGAGAAATTCAGCACGTCAAAGCCGCGGAAGAAGGTGTGGTCGTAGTCGTGGGCAAAGGCGATCTGCACCTTGAACAGCGTGGTCTTGAGGTTCTGCACGTCGCTTTCAAACACGATGCCGCCCTTGTGCAGCAGCGCCAGCTGGTCGCAGGTGTCCTCCAGCTCGCGCAGGCTGTGCGAGGTGAGCACCGCCGTAGCGCCCCGCTCGGCCACGTCCGCGTACAGGTTCTTTTTCACCAGGTTGCGCATGATGGGGTCCAGCCCGTCAAACGTCTCGTCCAGAAAGATGTAGTCCGTCCGGCACGAAAGCGCCAGGATCGTCGCCGCCTGCCTGCGCATGCCCTTGGAGAACGTGTTCAGGTTGGCCTTGACGTTGAGCTTAAAGCTCGCCGCCAGCTCCTCAAAGCGCGCGTAGTCGAACGTGGGGTAGAACGCCGCGTACGCCTGCGCCATGCGCTTCATGCTCGACTGCGGCAGGAAGTACAGTTCGTCCGGCACGAACACCATCCGGCTCTTGAGCTCCGGGTTTTCGTATACGTTTTTGCCGTCCAGCGTCACGTTGCCGCCGTCGGGCTTGTACACGCCGCAGATCAGCCGCAGCAGCGTGGACTTGCCCGCGCCGTTGGAGCCCACCAGCCCGTAGACGCAGCCCGAGGGGATGGTGCAGTCCAGCGCCTTGAGCGCCGTAAAGTCCCCGAATTTCTTTGTGAGGGCATTGACCTGTATCATGCTCTTCCTCCTCCTGACATGGCCTGTTCGTAGGCGCTGCTGACCGTGGTCAGCACGTCCCCCAGCGGGATGCCCGCCTGCGCCAGCTTCGTGGCGGTCTGCGTGATGTCCACCAGCAGCGCCTGCCGGCTTTGCCGCAGCTTCTCCGGCGCGTCGGGCGCTATGAACCGCCCGTTGCCCGGCACCGTGTAGCACAGCCCACGCCGCTCCAGCTCCACATAGGCCTTCTGCAGCGTGTTGGGGTTGACGGACAGCTCCACCGACAGGCTGCGCACCGAGGGCAGCAGCTGCTCGGGCGCCAGATCGCCCAGCGCGATGTGCATCTCAAATTGCGCGATGATCTGCTCGTAGATGGGCACGCGCGAGTATTTGTCAATGCTGAACAACCCAATCTCACTCCTTTCCCTAGACCGCCAGCGCCGCGGCGGACACCGCGCCAAACAGCGCCAGCGCGCTGAGCACGCAGCTGATCAGCAGGCACTCCGCCCCGCGCACCTCCAGCTGCGCGCACACCGCCGGATGCCGCCGCCGAAGCCGGTGCGCCAGCCCGCAGCCCAGCACCGCGCCCGAGAGGTTGAGCAGCGGGTCGTACAGGCTCGTGCGGCGCAGCAGCAGCACCTGCACGCACTCGATCAGCAGGCTCAGGCTCAGCGCCAGCAGCGCCTGCGTCAGCAGCCGCCGGTGCTGGGGCAGCAGCAGCGTCGTCAGCAGCGAAAAGGGCACAAACAGCAGCAGGTTGCCCACGATGCGCGCCGCGTCCGGCGGCGCGGAGACGTCCCGCAGCCGAAAGCCCGCCAGCCCCGGCAGCCGCCCCGCCGGCGGCAGCGTCCACACCGCCGCAAACATCGCCGTAAGATAGATCAGCAGCGCGCAGTATCCCGCGCAGGCCGCCCGGCCGCAGTGGTAGCGCTTGCGCAGCGCCAGCGTCAGCAGCGCCGAGACGGGCAGCGAGGCCGCGCTCGTCAGCAGCATCGATGTCATCGTGTTCAACCTCCCAACTGTACTAATATGAGTAGTACAGTGAGAGTATATCAGCCGCCCCCCGGCTTGTCAAGAGGCGCGCGCTCTGCTATACTGATGCTGATCGCAGTTTATCGCACAAAGGCGGTGGGTTTTATGGAGTTTTTCGTGCGGCCGATGGCCCTGGAGGACTACGACGAGCTGTACGCGCTGTGGACGGGCACCGAGGGCATGGGCCTGCGGCAGGGCGACGACGGCCGCGAGGGCATTGAAAGGTTCCTCGCGCGCAACCCGGGCTGCAGCTTCGTGGCGCGCGCATCCGACGGCGCGCTGCTGGGCGGCATACTGTGCGGCCACGACGGCCGCCGCGGGCACATCTACCACACCGCGGTGGCGCAGTCCGCGCGCAAGCAGGGCGTGGGCCGTGCGCTGGTGGGCCGCGCGATGGACGCGCTGCGCGCCCAGGGCATCCGCAAGGCGACGCTGGTGGCCTTTGCCCGCAACGAGCTGGGCAACGCCTTCTGGCAGCGCATGGGCTTTGCCGCCCGCGGGGACCTGACCTACCGCGACGCCTGGCTGAATAAAACTGATTAGGTACCTTGACAATATCCCGGCGCGGTGCTACACTGAACCTGCGCGTCGGGACCGCATCCGGCAGATGGGAGGATGAACGATGGAGGACAACAAACGCGAACTGGAGCAGGACCTGCAGCTCGTGCGGCGGCTGCGCCGCTGCGGCCACCTGCTGCACCATAAGTACAATTTTTCCAACGGTTCGCAGATGCGGATGCTGCTGCGCCTGCGCGGCGGCCCCATGACGCAGAAGGAGCTGACCGAGCGGCTGCGCATCCAGCCCGGTTCGCTGAGCGAAATGCTGACCAAGGTCGAGCGCGCGGGCCTGGTGGAAAAGCGCCGCTCCGAGCGCGACCGGCGCAATTTCGAGCTCAACCTAACTGAGGAGGGCCGCGCCCAGGCCGACCGGTTTGAAAAGGAGCAGGCCGAGCAGGCGAACTGGCTGCTCGAGCCGCTGGACGAGGCGCAAAAGCAGCAGCTGCTGGCGCTGCTGGACGCGCTCATCGCCCACTGGGAGCCGCAGGAGCCCGCCGCAGACACACACAAAGACCCACAGAACGAAGGAGTGACCAAATGAAACTGCTCAAGCGCTTTATGGCGTACTACAAGCCCCACAGGCTCATCTTTGCGCTGGACATGGGGGCCTCGCTGCTGGTGTCGGTCATTGGCATCATCTATCCCATCGTCACCCGCACCATGCTCAACGACCTGATCCCCAACCGCAAGTACCAGCTCATCATACTGGCCGGCATACTGGTGCTGGCGCTGTACGCCATCAAGATGGGGCTCAACTACTTCATCCAGTATCAGGGCCACATGATGGGCGTGCACATCCAGGCGCAGATGCGGCGGGATATGTTCAACCACCTGGAGGAGCTGCCCTATTCCTTCTACGACAACCACGAGACGGGCAAGATCATGTCCCGCATGACCAACGACCTGATGGATATCTCCGAGCTCGCGCACCACGGCCCGGAGAATATCATCATCTGCACCATCAGCATCGTCACGGCCTTTGTCTATCTGTCCACCATCAACCTCTGGCTGACGCTGATCATCTTCCTGTGCGCGCCGCTGCTGCTGTTTGTGGCGATGCGCCTGCGCAGCCGCATGCGCGACGCCTTCATGCGCAGCCGCCAGTCCATCGCCAGGATCAACGCCTCGCTGGAGAGCTCCATCTCCGGCATCCGCGTGACCAAGGCCTTCACCAACGCCGACAAGGAGGCCGAGAAGTTCGAGGTGGGCAACGAGCAGTTCATCGCCGCCCGCAAGGACTCCTATCAGGCCATGGCGCAGTTCCACTCCACCACCGCCTTTGTCACCGACGTGTTCAACGTCATCGTGCTCATCGCGGGCGGCCTGTTCCTCTACAACGGACAGATCAATTTCGGCGACTACTCCGCCTTCATCGTGTCCATCAACATGTTCTTAAACCCCGTGGGCACCCTCATCAACTTCATGGAGCAGTATCAGAACGGCGTCACCGGCTTTGAGCGCTTCCTGCAGATCATCGACGAGGAGCCCGAGCGCGACAGCGAGGGCGCGAAGGACATCGAGCGCGTGGAGGGCCACATCGAGCTGCGCGACGTCTCCTACGGCTACGCGGGTGAGGGCGAGCACGAGGTGCTGCACCACGTGAGCCTCGACATCCCCAAGGGCAAGACCTTTGCGCTGGTGGGCCCGTCGGGCGGCGGCAAGACCACGCTGTGCCACCTGATTCCCCACTTCTACGACATCACCTCGGGCCAGCTGCTCATCGACGGCCGGGAGATCCACAGCATCACCCTCGAGTCGCTGCGCCGCAACGTGGGCATTGTGCAGCAGGACATCTACCTGTTCAACGCCTCCATCCGCGACAACATACTCTACGGCAGGCTCGACGCCACCGAGGAGGAGGTCGTCGAGGCCGCCAAGCGCGCCAACATCCACGACTACATCCTCTCCATGGAGCACGGCTACGACACCGTGATCGGCGAGCGCGGCGTGCGCCTGTCGGGCGGGCAGAAGCAGCGCCTGTCCATCGCCCGCGTGTTCCTCAAGAACCCGCCCATCCTCATCCTGGACGAGGCCACCTCGGCGCTTGACAACACCACCGAGATCATGATCCAGCGCGCGCTGGACGAGCTGTGCAAGGGCCGCACCACGCTGGTGGTCGCCCACCGCCTCTCCACCATCCAGAACGCCGACCAGATCGCCGTCATCGCGGGCGGCCGCATCGTCGAGCAGGGCAGCCACGCCGAGCTGATGAAGCTGGGCGGCATGTACGCCGACCTCTACCGCCTCCAGTTCGAGCGCGACGCCAGCAACATCACCCACAAGGAGCTCCTCGCCGACCCCGTCTGATCCCAACGGCAAAACCGCGCAGCGCACACCGCAGCATAGCGACGTGCGCTGCGTTTCGTTTCCCCGAAGACGGCCTCCCCGGCGACGGGCGGCGCACCGGGGAGGCGCAGCGCGCGGAGGAACACCTCATCAGTCGCCTGCGGGCGCCAGCTTCCCCTCAAGGGGAAGCCATACGGGGTGTACTGGGGGTGCACAGCGCGCGGGGGACACCTCATCAGTCGCCTGCGGGCGCCAGCTTTCTCCGCACCGAACCAGTCCTTAGGACTGCTCCGGTGTTCCGCATGGCTTATTCTCCATAAGCGCTCCACAGGAGCCCTTATTCCGAAACGCGCATGCTCCAGAGCTTCGCTCCTCCGATTGCCCTCAAGGGCAAGCTCTGCGGGGGAAGGGGAGAGCAGAGTGTGTGCGCGGCGCAGCCTCCCGGCCCTTCTTTGCTCTCTCTTTCGTCTGCTCTTTTTTTCTTTCTTTTCCTTTCCTTTCTTTTGGTGTATAAATCCAGGAAGAAAGGCGATTCCTCCTGGAGGAAAGGGCGATTTGCGGGGAACTTCCGGGAGGAAAGGGGATTCTTCCGGGAGGAAAGAGAATTATTCCGGGAAGAAATGCGATTCTTTCGGGAGGAAAGAGGATTCTTCCGGGAAGAAAGGGCGATCTGCGGGGAATTTCCGGGAGGAATCCCGCCAGCTCAGCGGCAGCCGCTTTGGTGCAGAGAAAAAGAAAGAGCAGAGTGTGCGCGCGGCGAAAGCCGCACCGTTCTCTGCTCTCTTCTGCTTTCCTTTCTATTTCCTTTTCTTTCTTTTCCTTTGTCGCTTTCGTCCCGGACGAATCGCGTTATGTCCCGGACGAATCGCGCTTTGTCCCGGACGAATCCCGTCAGTCCTCCTTGACGCCCCTGCGCAGGAAGAAGATGAGCACCGACGCGATCAGCATCAGGATGCACACCATGATCACCAGCAGCTGCTTGTTGCCCGCGCCCAGCAGGTGCAGCTCCTCGGTCATGGTCACGAACTGACGGCCAAAGGTGACGCCCAGCAGCGCGCCCAGGTTGCACATCGTGGAGTAGAAGCCGATGTAGATGGTCTGGTTCTGCTTGGGGATGTTGATGTAGGGGATGTTGGTAAAGGACAGGTTGATGCCCGTGGCCAGCACGTAGGCGTAGATGAGCGTGGCGGGGTAGAGCCAGACGTAGTTGCCCTTTGTCACAAGGCCCAGCAGCAGGTAGTGCACCGCGTACAGCGCGATGGAGATGTTGCAGGTCTTGAGCCACGAATACCGGCTCAAAAAGCGCTTCCACAGCGGCGTGAGCAGCACCAGCACCGGCACGTTGAGCATGGAGACGACGTTGATGAAGGAGTAGCTCACCTCCACGTCGCGCAGCAGGTACACCGAGTAGTAGGAGCCGGGGATGTTGGCGATCATCGACCAGAGGAACGCGATGCCCACCGTGCGCAGGTAGAGCTTCTCGCGGAAGGGCTTGACGAACAGGTTGATCAGGTTGATCTTCTGCGGGGCCTGCTCGTAGGGCTCCTCCTTCATGCGGGAGAGCAGGAACAGGTCGTACATCAGCAGCGCGTAGCAGAAGATGCGGATCGTCACAAAGCCCCACGCCTCAAGGTCCGCGGCCTTGAAGTGGTCCAGCACATACCCGCCCAGCAGGTTGAACACCGCCACCACAATGCCGTTGGTCATCGTCACCAGCGAAAAGTAGTTGACGCGGATGCGGTTGGGGATGAACTGGATGTGCCACACCGAGTAGCCCGAGGTGATCAGCGCGTTCATCACGTTTAGGATCAGCACCGCCGCGCCAAAGAGGAAGAGCTTCACCTGCTGGCTGGCGGGGAAGAAGGGGATGGCGCCGATGAAGGCGATGTTGATGGTCTGAATGACCAGGCGCATCACGATCAGCAGCTTCTTGCGCTGCGGAAAGTGCTCCAGGATCAGCGGGGAGAAGATCTGCAGGCAGTTGGACGCGAAGATGAACATGGACATCAGGCCGATAAAGCCGTCGTCCGCGCCCAGCAGCAGCATGATGCCCGCAAAGAAGTTGCCGCCCACAAGGTTTGCCATGACGTTGTTCGTCCAGTTGAACTGCAGGTGGCAGGCGCGGCTCTTGCTCTCCTCGTCACCGAAGTACCAGCCGCCCAGCAGCGTGTCCCTGACCTTGGCCAGCGTGTGCTGGATGCGCATTTTGTTGGACATGTAATGAGACCTCCTATGATTCAGAAGGTGTTTGTGCTTTGGCTCACCTGTTATTATAATGGCAGAAATGTGGTTGTCAAGAGTTGTTCTTCGCGCTTTTCGGTGGTAAAATGACCGAAGGATCCTTGCGTGAATTTCGTGTGATGCGGAGGATGGAAGCATGGTCAATCGCGTGCTGGTCTGGGTCATCGCGGCGTTTTTTGCGCTGGGTGCCGTGGATTATGTGCTGGGCGGGCGCCTGGGGCTGGGCGGCGTGTTCGAAAAGACGCTGCACAAGATGGGCGCGGTGCTGCTGGGGGTGCTGGGCATCTACTCGCTGGCGCCGGTGGCCGCGCAGTACGTCTGCGCTGTGGTCACGCCCCTTGCGGACTTTCTGCACGTCGACCCCTCCGTGTTCCCCGCGATGCTGTTCCCCATCGACATGGGCGGCTATCAGCTGGCCATCTCCTCCGCGCGCGACCCGCTGGTCGGGCAGGTCAGCGCCGTGCTCACCTCCTCCATCTGCGGCGCAACGGTGGGCTACACCATCACCGTGGCCGTGACCATACTGGACAAGCGCCACTATCCGCTGCTGGCCCGCGGCATGCTCTCGGGCATGGTGGGCGTGCCGGTGGGGTGCCTTGCGGGCGCGCTGCTGTGCGGCGTGCCGTTTCTCACCGCCGTGGTCAACACGCTGCCGCTGTGCGTGCTGGCCGCGCTGCTGGCCTGGGGCCTGTTCAAAAAGCCCGGGCTGATGACCAGGCTCTTCGTGTGGCTGGGGCGCATCCTCACCGCCTTTGCGGTGCTGGGACTTACGCTGCAGGCGCTGCAGCTGCTGCTCAAGGTCACCATACTCCCCGGCATGGCCGACGTCAGCGAGGGCCTTACGCTGGTGGGCTCCATCGTGTTCATGATGGCGGGCGCCATGTGCCTGCTGGAGGTGCTGCGCCGGGTGCTGAAAAAGCCGCTGGGCTGGGTCGCGCGCAAGCTGGGCGTCAATGACACGGCCATCGCGGGCATGCTGGCCGCGTCGGTGTCGGCCACGCTGGCCTTTACCCAGGCCGACGACATGGACGCGCGCGGCCTGGTGGTGATGTGCGCCTTTGCCGCCACGGCCGCGCACGTCATCGGCGGCCAGCTGGGCGTCGTCGCCAGCCTCGCCCCCGACCTCGTCGTCCCCTTCGTGCTCTCCAAGCTCATCGCGGGCGTCGCCGGCATCGCCGTGGCGCTGCTGCTCACCCGCAGAGAGGAGCGCGCAGCCTGAACCCGATTTCAATATATTATTAGGGAGGTATCCGCATGATCGTTTCCGCTACCCATCCCACCTTCGGCACGCCGCTGCCCCGCGTCACCCCTGAGTCCGTGGGCGTGCACAGTGCCGACGTCGCCGCGTTCGTGGACGAAGCCCGCGTCCGCAACATCAACCTGCACTCCTTTCTGATGCTGCGCGGCGACAAGGTCTACGCCGAGAGCTATTACGCCCCCTATGCCCCCGACCAGCTGCAGACCGTCTACTCGCTGTCCAAGTCCTTCACGTCCGTCGCCATCGGCATCGCGGCGGAGGAGGGGATCCTGGACCTCGACGAAAAGATCGTCGACATCTTCGCCGACGAGCTGACGCAGGAGCCCTGCGAGCAGCTCCGGGCGCTGACGCTGCGCCACTGCCTGCGCATGTCCACCGGCCAGCCTAAGGAAATCCCCGGCCCGGACCTGCTCCGCGCGTTCCTGGCCATGCCCTTTACCGACATGCCCGGCGAAGTCTTCCGCTACAACTCCATGGCCACCTACATGCTCTCGGCCGCGCTGTACAAGCGCGGCGTCGACCTGGAAAAATACCTGGACGAGAAGCTGTTCGCGCCCATGGGCATCTCCGGCCTGCACTGGATGCGCTGCTCCCGCGGCATCCCCGCCGGCGCCTACGGCCTCTCCCTGCTGCCCGAGGTCATCGCAAAGTTCGGCATACTCGTCAAAAACGGCGGCGCCTGGGAGGGCAGGCAGCTCGTCCCCAAGGCCTACCTCGACCTTGCCACCACCAAGCAGATCGACAACAGCCGCGACAACAACGGCGAGTGGAGCTACGGCTACGGCTACAAGTTCTGGATGTGCCGCTACGACACCTACCGCGGCGACGGCGCGTTCGGCCAGCTGTGCGTGGTCTCGCCCAAAAAGGACGCGGTGCTCGCCGTGACCGCCTACACCGCGGACATCCAGGCCGAGCTGGACGACTACTTTGAGACCATACTGCTCAAAATGGCCGACGAGCCCCTGCCCGAGGACCCCGCCGCGCACGCGGCGCTGTGCGAAAAGCTGGCCTCCGCCGCCTGCTACGTCGCGCCCCTGCCCGACGAGGGCGCGCCCTTCCCGCAGGCGCTGCTGGACGGCACGCTGACCCTGCGCACGGGCGGCGGCGCAAAGAGCGTCAACGTCGGCCCCAAGGTGATGACCAGCGAGCAGCAGCCCGGCGAGGTCTCCTTCCGCTTCGAGAGGACCGCGGACGGCGCGCTGCATGCCGTGATCGACGGCGTGGGCGACCTGCTGCTCGACAGAGGCAGCCTGCGCGACCAGATCACCATCTGCGAGATCAATCCCCTCGGCTACGGCCGCGCGGTGTTCGAGACGCGCGCACTGGCGGGCTACGGCGTCAAAACCGACGGTACCGTCTGCCTGCGCGTCGACATGCTGGAGCTGCTGCGCGACGAGCTGATCGAGCTCATCCCCGAGGGCGGCAGCTGGCGCGTGCGCATGACCGACGTGCACCTGCCCTACAAGACCGAGGTGCTGTTCGACTCGCAGGAGGCCTGATGCGCTGCATTTGACGCAGACTTTGCAGGTTTTTGAACATAAACTCATTGCAAAGCGCGTTCCATCGTGGTACAATCAACTAAAACCTGGAGAAAGCGGGGGGATTGTGCATGAAAATTCGTCGGATCGCGGCATTGCCTGCCGCGCTGCTCCTGCTGCTCCCCCGGCGTGCGCTCGCCATGGCGGAGGACGCGTCCTTTGCCTTCCACGGCGCCGAGCGCATCGCGGCCTACTGGGTGCTGGGCGTCTGCTCGGCGGTGTTCGTTCTGCTGGTGTGCATCTGGAGCATCATGCTCAAGCGCTCGGCGCAGAACCAGTCCGCCCCCGTCCGCGCGCGCCGCAAGTCCTGACAACGCATAAAAACACAAAAGCATCCCGCAGAAAAACGCTTCTGCGGGATGTCAGCCGGTCGACAACGTCGACAGGCTCGAAAACGATGAACGCTCATCTTTTTCGAATTGCAGAAAAATTCGCGCACGGCCTTGCCGCACACGAATTTTTCTGTATCGGAAGCGATTTTCCATCTGCCTATGGTTTTAGAACGGTGGAAACAGAGACTTTGTCCAGCTTATTCTTTCCTAACTTACAGAAAATCGCTCCTCGGCGGGGTACACGCCCCCGCCTGCGGATTGAAGATGAAGGGGCCGCAGCCCCTTCATGCATCCCCGGGGAGCACATGCCTGTTTTTTGACAGTCTGACATCCCGCAGAAAAAATGCTTCTGCGGGCTGTTCAGCCTGTCGACAAAGTCGACAGGCTCGAAAAAGATGAA
>JAXEXP010000150.1:0-2544 GCA_034113365.1 Candidatus Spyradocola sp. | reverse complement strand
AGAGACTCGGTACTTTGCGGTGTTGGGTCTTTGTTTGTGGATGGGGAAGGTGGTGCTGAACGGACACCTCATCAGTCGCCTGCGGGCGCCAGCTTCCCCTCAAGGGGAAGCCGGGGGATCGCACCCGCTTGGGGCGGCGTTTGGGGACGGGGAATGCGATGGTATAGACGATCTTTTTGCGGAAGTTTTCGATGATGCAGAGACTCAGTACTTTGCGGTGTTGGGTCTTTGTTTGTGGATGGGGAAGGTGGTGCTGAACGGACACCTCATCAGTCGCCTGCGGGCGTCAGCTTACTCCGCACCGTGCTTCCCCTTCGGGAAAGCCCGGTGTTCCGGTCGGCTAATTTTCCCAAAACAGTCCACCGGACTGTTTTCTCCAAAACGCTCGACCTCCAGGGCTGCGCCCCTCTGGGTAAACCCTCGAGGGGAAGCCAGGGGATCGCACCCACTTGGGGCGGTATTTTGGGACGGGGAATGCGACAGTAGAGACAATTTTTTGCGGAAGTTGGGGCGTGGCGCTTTACTGCGGCGGGGCTTTGTATATAATATATAATGTAGGTTAAGTGTGTGGAAAGGGGGTGAATACAGAATATGAAGATACTCATACTCTCCTGCAACACGGGCGGCGGGCACAACGCTGCCGGGCGCGCGCTCAAGGAGGAGCTGGACCGGCGCGGCATCGAAAACTCGATGGAGGACGCGCTGCGCTTCGGGCGGGCGCACACGTCCGCGCTGGTGAGCAACGGCTACATCAACATCGCGTCCTACACGCCGCATCTGTTCGGCGGCATCTACAAACTGGGCGGGTTCGTCAGCCGGCACGTGCGGCGCTCGCCCGTGTACTACGCCAACGCGCGGTATGCCCGCCGGCTGGACGCCTACATCCGGCAGGAGGGCTTTGACGCGGTGCTCTGCCCGCATTTGTTCCCTGCGGAGGCGCTGACGTGGGCGGCGCGCAACCTGGGCACGAGCTGCCGGGTCTACGCGGTGGCCACGGACTACACCTGCATCCCCTTTATGGAGGAGACGGAGGCGGAGGCCTTCTTCGTGCCGCACGCGGACCTGATCCCCGAGTACACGCAGCGGGGCATCGCCCGGGAAAAGCTCATTCCCACGGGCATACCGGCGTCGGCGCGGTTCCGGGAGCACGCAAGCCGAGAGGAGGCGCGAAGGCAGCTTGGCATCGATCCGGAGGCAAAGGTCGCGCTGCTGATGACGGGCTCCATGGGCTTTGGCGACATCCTGCCGCTGCCCGAGCGGCTGTGCGCCGCGGGGCCGGACGTGCAGGTGCTCGTGCTCACAGGCAGCAACCAGGAGCTGAAGGAAAAGCTGGAGGCGCGGTTCGGCGGCAGCGGGCGCGTGCGCGCGGTGGGCTTTACCGATCAGGTGCCGCTGTACATGGCGGCCAGCGACGTGCTGCTGAGCAAGCCGGGCGGGCTGTCCTCCACGGAGGCGGCTGTGTTCGGCATCCCGCTGGTGCACACCGACCCCATCCCGGGGTGCGAGACGCGCAACGCCGCATTCTTCCAGGAGCGCGGTATGTCGCTGCGCGCGCAGGGCACGGAGGAGATCGTACAGACCACGGTCAGCTTGATGAACAACGGGCTGGCCCGGCAGGCGATGTGCCAGGCGCAGAAAAACACCATCAACCCTTACGCCGCGCGGGACATCATAGACGAGGTGCTGCGGCGCGGCTGAAGCGCTCTTTACCCGGTCTGAAAGGGTGAAAACCAACATGCTCATTCCGTTATTATTCGTATTATCCGGTTTTTTACTTGGCAGTATCCTGTTTTCGTATCATATCCCCAAGGCGCTGTGCGGCGTGGACGTAGTCAAGCTGTCGCACGACGGCAACCCGGGCACCGCAAACGCCGTGAAGCTGTGCGGCGTGCCGGTGGGCATGCTGTGCCTGCTGTGCGACATGCTCAAGGGCTATCTGCCCGTGCGCCTGGCGATGGCTGGCCTGCCGCAGGGCTCCTACTGGCTGGCGGCGGTGATGATCGCGCCGGTGCTGGGGCACGCGCTGGCGGTGTTCTATCCGTTCCAGGGCGGCAAGGCCGTGGCGGTCAGCTTCGGCGTGCTGCTGGGGCTGGTCCCCTACAGCTGGCTGGTGCTGGGGCTGGTCGTGCCCTATCTGTTCTTCTCGCTGGTGGTGGTGCTGCATCCCAACGAGCGGCGCTCGGTGTTCAGCTTCCTGATCCTGGCCATCACGGGCTGGGTGTGCGCGCTGGTGACGCACCGCACCAACCTGGCGCTGGGCACCTCGGGCATGGCGGCGGTGGCGATGTGGAAAAACCGCGTCCGCGAGCCTGAGACGGCCCGCGAGCCCGAGACCGTGCGCGAAAAGGCCACCTGAGAATCCGAAACCAATCCGTTACAGGGCGTCCGGCAAAACGGGCGCCTCAGCCTGTCGACAAAGTCGACAGGCTCGAAAAAGATGAATACTCATCTTTTTCGAATTGCAGAAAAATTCGCGCACGGCCTTGCCGCACACGAATTTTTCTGTATCGGAAGCGATTTTCCATCTGCCTATGGATGAAGAAC
>JAXEXP010000149.1:0-7172 GCA_034113365.1 Candidatus Spyradocola sp. | reverse complement strand
TAGCCCTGCACGCCGCGGACGTTGTTGACGAGCACGGGGTCCTCGAGGTAGTGCTGCGCGATGTACTGCGCGCGCAGCGGGTCGCCGGGCATGAGCACGGTGGAGGCGAAGTCGCCCGGGCGGGCGGAGATGTGCGGGGTGGGTGTGGACATAGAGAATCCTCCTTTGTTCGTTTGGTGGAATCATGATCAGTCTTTGAGGACGGACAGCCAACCTCCGTTGAAGCAGACGGCCAGTTCGAGAGCGCAAGGCATCGGCGAGAAGGACGTGGCATTTATGCCGCGGACGGCGAGCCCGATGCCCCCGCCGTACAAGCCACTCTTACAAAGATCGATTGGTTAAGTGCTATCATCAAACCCACCGGTAAGGCAGACAAACAGGTCGAGAGTGCAAGGCATCGGCGAGAAGGACGTGGCATTTATGCCGCGGACGGCGAGCCCGATGCCCCCCCCCGCTGTACAAGCCTATCTTTCAGAGATCGATTGGTTAAGTGCTATCATCAAACCCACCGGTAAGGCAGACAAACAGTTCGAGAGTGCAAGGCATCGGCGAGAAGGACGTGGCATTCATGCCGCGGACGGCGAGCCCGATGCCCCCGTCATACACACAGATCTTCCAAAGATAGATTAGCTGAGGTCAGCCGCGAAGCGCGGT
The DNA here is from genome assembly GCA_034113365.1 of Candidatus Spyradocola sp. Taxonomy (GTDB): domain Bacteria; phylum Bacillota; class Clostridia; order Christensenellales; family UBA1750; genus Spyradocola. The sequence continues at coordinate 6,518 of JAXEXP010000149.1, read as the reverse complement.
CAGCAAACCTCCTGTGAGGCAGGCAGACAGGTCGAGGGCGCGGTCGCCGTCGGGGAAGCGGACGGTGGCGACGCTGCCGCGGACGGCGAGCACCCGGCCCTCGCCGAAGCGGCGGTGGCGCACGCGCCGGCCCGTCCAGACGGAGTAGTCCTCGGCTTTGACGGGCTTGGGAGCGGGCGCGGCGGACTTGCCCCGGTTGACGCGCAGCGGGGGCGCGGCGGACGGCCTGCGCGCGCCGGGCGGCGGGAACAGGCGCTGGACGTACACCGAGGCGGGCGCGGGCGCGCCGTGGCTGGTGGTGGCGGTGAGCACGGTGCAGCGGCTGCGCGCGCGGGTGACGGCCACGTACATCAGGCGGGTCTCCTCCTCCAGCGCGGCGCGCTCCTCGGGGGTGCCGTCGGCCTCGTCCGCGGGGAGTATGCCGCGGCGGACGTCGGCGAGGATCACCTCGTCGTACTCCAGGCCCTTGGCGGCGTGGATGGTGGTCAGGAACACGCTGCCGCCGCGCGGCGGGTCGGCGTCGAACAGCAGCTCCAGCTCGTCCAGGCGGGCGGTGAAGTGATCCAGCGTCTCTGCGTCCATGGCCAGCGTCATCAGCGCGTCGGTCTTGCCGCGGGCGGCGCCGTGGTTGTCCAGATGGAAGTCGTCCACCATCGCGCAGACGGCGGGATAGGCGCGCAGCGTCTTGTAGGAGGCCACCTGCCGCGCCTTTCGCTCCAGCGCGGCAAGGTCGCTGCCGGCCAGGCGCAGGCGGCTGGCCAGCTGCTCGAACACGTTCTCCCCGCTGTCGCGCACCTGTTTGGCGATGTAGGGCGGGATGTCGCGGCGGATGCGGTTGCGCAGGTCGTAGAAGGCGTCGCCGTCGCAGGGGTTGAAGGACAGGCGGATCAGCGAGCGCAGGTTGCGCAGCGCGTAGTGGGTGAACAGCGCGGGCTTGCCGTCCTTGCGGCTGACGGTGAAGGGCACGCCTGCGCGCTGCAGCGCGTCGCACAGCGCGGGCAGGCTGTCGTTGTTGCGGCAGAGCACGCCCAGCGTCCTTCCGGGCGGGAGCGCCTGGGCGCGGCGCGCGATCTCCCTGCCCTGGGCGTTCCAGTCGCGCAGGGGGCAGTTTTCCACGACGCCGCGGTCGGGCTGGGCGGCGGTCATGTGCTTTTGGCGGCGGTTGGCGTTGTATTGGATGATGCGGCTGCCCGCGGCCACGACCTCGGGGCAGGAGCGGTAGTTGGTCTCCATGTAGAGCACGCGCGCGCCGGGGTGGGTGTGCTCAAAGTCCATCAAATAGTCGGGCGCGGCGCCGCGGAAGCCGTAGATGCTCTGGTCCTCGTCGCCCACGAGGAACAGGTTGCCGCCGGGGCCGGCCAGCAGGTCGCAGATGCGCTGCTGGATGGGCGAGGTGTCCTGCGCCTCGTCGATCTGGATGTAGTCGTAGGCGTCGCGGTAGCGCTGCAGCAGCGGCGGCACGATGGTGAGCGCGCGGTGGGCGAAGGTGAGCAGGTCGCCAAAGTCCATCACGCGGCTCTCGCGCTTTGCGCGGCGGTAGTCCTCGTGCAGCTTTTTCAGGTCGAAGCCGTCGTCGGGGCGGGCGCAGCGCTCGGGGGGCTGCAGGGTGTTGCAGACGCGGTCGAGGCCGGAGAGCGCACTCTGCAGCGTCTCCTCATCCACATAGCCGTGGAGCTGCTCGGCCAGCAGCCGGCGCACCAGCGCGGTGCAGTCCTGCCGCAGCTGGAACATTTCCCGGCCGGACAGCTCGCTGTACGCGCGCAGGATGTCCAGGCACAGCGCATGGATGGTGGAAAAGCGCGGCTTGGGCAGCTCGGGGAACAGCGCGGCGAAGCGGCGGTCCATGTCCAGCTGGCTCTGCTTGCCGAAGGTGAGGGTGAGGATGCGGGAGGCGGGCACGCCGCGCACGCGCAGCAGGCAGGCGGTGCGGCAGACGATGACGGTGGTCTTGCCGCTGCCCGGCGTTGCGACCAGCAGGCCGGGGCCGTCCGTCTCCTCCACCGCGGCGCGCTGCTGGGGGCTGAGGGCGATGCGCTTGTCCGCTGCGAGCCAGTCGAAGAATTCCTGCACGCCGCTCCCCCCCCCTTTGCTTTGCGTTTTTTTCATTATACCACAGAGGGCGCTGCAGATACAATCGAGTAGACAAGCGGAAGATTTCGTTGTAAAATAGGCTTAGAACCATAACCTTGCAAGGAGGGCATCTGGGATGAAGTACACGTTCCCCGAGGGGTTCAGGCTGGGCGCGACGGGAGCCGGCTGGCAGATGGAGGGCGAAAAGGACAAGCGCCCCGACCAGAAGCATTTTCCGCACCTGATGTGGGAAAACGACCGGGACGCCTGGTATCTGGGGCTGGGCCCGGACGTGGCCTCGGACTTCTACAGCCGGTTCCGGGAGGATATTCCGCTCTTTCGGCAGGCGGGGATCCTGCAGTACCGCTTCAACATCGACTGGTCGCGGTTCCTGGACGACTATGAGAACGTGATCGTCAACGAAAAGGCGGCACAGTACTACTCCGACGTGATCGACTGCCTGATGGAAAACGGCATCGAGCCCATCCTGTGCCTGGAGCACTGGGAGCTGCCCGCGGCTTTGTACGAAAAGTACGACGGCTACGCCAGCCGCCACGTGCAGGATCTGTACGTGCGCTACGCGGCCGAGGCCTTCCGTAGGTACGGTGACCGCGTCAAGACGTGGTTCTGCTTCAACGAGCCGATGGTCATCCCGGAGCTGTGCTTCCTAAACGGCTTCTGGTGGCCGCACGAGCACAACCCGCGCCGCGCCTACCAGTGGATCCACGGCAAGGTGATGTGCACCGCCCGCACGGTGGAGCAGTTCCACCGCATGATCCCGGACGGTAAAATCGGCACGATACTCAACTCGCCCTACATCGTGCCGCGGGACGCCAACGACCCCGCCGACGCGCGCGCGGCCGAGATCGCGGACGCCTTCTTCTGGCGGCCGTTCACCGACACGGCGATCCTCGGACGCTACCCGCAGCTGTACCTGGACATACTCAAAAAAGAGGGCCTGATGTTCGACCTGACGGCTGAGGACGAGCGCATCATCGCGGAGAACACCATCGACATCCTGGGCATGAACTACTATCAGCCCATGCGCGTCAAGGCCAAGGAGAGCGTCTGGGACGACAGCAAGCCCTTCCACCCCTCCAAGTACTACGACGACTACGACATGCCCGGCAAGCGCATGAACCCCTACCGCGGCTGGGAGATCTATCCCAAGAGCCTGTACGACATCGGCATGCGCATCAAGAACGAGTACGGCAACATCGACTGGGTGGTGTCGGAGTCGGGCATGGGCGTGCAGAACGAGCAGCAGTACAAGGACGATCGCGGCGTGATCCAGGACGACTACCGCATCGCGTTCATCGCGGAGCATCTGGCGTGGCTGTCCAAGTGTGTGAAGGACGGCAGCAACTGCCACGGCTACTGGCTGTTCGCGTCGCTGGACAACTGCTCGCCGTACAACACGTTCAAGAACCGCTACGGTCTGCTGGAGGTGGACCGCGCGCAGAATCTCGACCGGCGGCTCAAGAAGTCCGCCGCGTGGTACCGCGCCGCCGCCGAGAGCAACAGCTTTGAGTTTGAGGAGATCTGATCACATGCTGGTACTGGATACGCTGAACAAGACCACCATCTGGGGCGGGACCCGGCTGCAGAGGTTCGGCGCCGACCCGCTCAACCCCCACGTCGGCTCGCTCTACACCGTGGCGGGCAACGAGGAGCTGACCAACACCGTGCTCAACGGCGAGTTCATCGGCATGACGCTGTACGAGGTGTACCGCGACAACCGCGCGCTGTTCGGGTACGACAAGTACGAGCCCTTCCCGCTGCTGATCGGCTTTGTGGACGCCAGCGACGACCTGTCCATCCAGCTGCACCCCTCAGACGAGTACGCCCGCGCGCACGAGAACGCGCCGTTTGGCAAGACCGAGAGCTGGTACTTCCTGGAGGCGCCGGCGTCGGGCAGCATCGCCAACGGCTGCCTGTGCGGCAGCACGGAGGAGCTGAAGGAGCGCGTCGCGCAGGGCAGGTGGGACGAGGTGATCGACTACCTGCCGGTGAAAAAGGGCGAGTATGTGTACGTGGAGACGGGCACGCTGCACGCGCTGCGGGCGGGCTCGCTGGTGTACGAGATCCAGCAGAGCACGGACGTGACCTACCGCTTCTACGACTACGACCGCGTGGACAAGGACGGCAACAAGCGCCCGCTGCAGCTGGACAAGGCGATTGAAAACGTGGACGTGAGCAAAAAGTCCGCGGCGGTGCCCTATGAGGACGACAAGGACTACGACGAGCGGTACTATTCCACGCGCAAGACGCACATCGAGGGCAGCTACGAAAACCAGCACGACACATTTGTGACGGTGACGCTGCTGTCCGGGCAGATGATGGCGGACGGCGTACCGGCCACGGCGGGCATGAGCCTGATCGTGCTGCCGCACGAAAGGATCGAATTTACCGGCGCTGCGGACGTGATGATCGCCCAGCCGCTGTAAGGAGGGCGCGCGATGAAGCAATATCTGGGCTTTGACGTGGGCGGCACCTCCATCAAGGTGGGCGTGGTATGCGAGGACGCGTCCATCGTGCATCACGAAAAGCTGCCCATCCCGCCGGATTACGACGCGTTCATGCAGCAGCTGGCGGACTGCTACCATCGTTTGAAAGGGGAATATCCCGCGATCTGCGGCATCGGCATCAGCTCGTGCGGCGGCATCGACCCGTCCACGGGCGTGGTGTTTGCAAAGCTCGCGCCGTCGCTGGAGTACCTGATCGGGCGGGAGTATTACAGGATCCGCGAGCTGGTGGACGTGCCGGTGGCGCTGGAGAAGGACGGCAACTGCGCGGCGCTGGGCGAGCTGTGGTGCGGCAGCGCGACGGACCTGCGCGACAAGAACTTCGTGACGCTGGTGCTGGGCACGGGCTTTGGCGGCGCGGTGTGCGTGGGCGGCAAGGTGTTCACCGGGGCGCACTTCCTGGCGGGGGACATCGGGTACGCGTATCCCACGCCCGAGGACGTCAGCTACGGCGCGCTGATCGCGCCGGTGTGCGTGGAAAACCTCTACCGGCAGGAGACGGGGACCTTCAAGACCATACCGCAGATGAAGGAGACGCAGGACCGCGACCCCATCGCGGCGAAATACTACGCGCAGTTCATCGACGGGCTGGCCAACGTGCTGCTGACGATGCAGTACGTGATGGACCCCGACGCGTTCCTGCTGGGCGGCGGCATCACCGCGTGGCCGGAGCTGATCGACGAGCTGAACGCGCACCTAAAGGCAATCGTTGCGCGGCGCGACGGGCCCATCCTGCCCTATGTGCGCGCCTGCACGCACAATAACGACGCCAACCTGCTGGGCGCGGTGTACAATCTGAAACTCACCTTTGATCTGTAAAAGGAGGGAACAACATGCCCTATCTTCACGTTAAAGTTGGGAAGGCACTGGACGCGGGCCAGGTGGACGCGCTGCGCCGCAGCCTGGAAGCCATCGTGCCCATACTGCCGGGCAAAAATGCCGACAACTGCATGATCCACATCGACGCGGACTGCGACATGTTCATGCACGGGGAAAAGAACCCCTGCGTGTACGCGGAGGTGCGGCTGTACCGCGCCTCGCCCGCGGACAAGAAGGCGGAATTCGCCGCGGCGTTCGCGGAGCTGATGCTGAAGGACTACGACATTCCCATCGACTTGATCTACATGAGCATACTGGAGATGGACCACTGGTACGCCGGCGGCAGCGCGCTATAGCGGCCCGCGGGCATTCGGAAACAAAGAAAGGAAGGAAAAAACCCATGAATCTGGAAGGCAAGAACATCGTCATCCGCGAGGCGGAGGCACAGGATGCAGAGGCGCTCAAGGTCATCGCGCAGGAGCCCTCGGTCAGCAGATATTTCAGCGAGGAGGACCTTGCGGGCATGCAGGTCATCGCGCTCAAGGACAAGGGCACGGTGCTGGGCGCCATCGCGCTGCGCGAGCACCCCGACCTGCACGAGCAGCAGGTGGTCTACTTCCTCTCCGACGCGTTCAAGGGCTGCGGCTACACCAAGGAGGCCGTGACGCTGCTCTCGGACGAGGCGCTCAAGTGCAGGGACATCCCCTACGTCATCATCGTGGCGGACGAGGGCAATGCCTCGGCGCAGCGCGTGGCGGAAAAGACCGGCTTCGGGCTGTACGAAAAGCGCGTCTCCGTCGCGGGGCGCCTGACCGGTCTGACCGGCGACGTGTACCTCTACTTCCGCAAGTATTGAGCCCAAACATACAAAAAGCGCCCCGGACGCTGCGGTGTCCGGGGCGCTGCCTGTCGGCAAAGCCGACAGGCTCGCAAAAGATGAGGGCTCATCTTTTGCGATTTGCAGAAAAATTCGCGCACGGCCTTGCCGCACACGAATTTTTCTGTATCGGAAGCGATTTTCCTTCGGCATAGGTTTGGGGAACGGATGGGGCAGCGTGCTGATCTTCCTTTATTTGCCCCAACGCACAGAAAATCGCTCCTCGG
>JAXEXP010000148.1:0-39301 GCA_034113365.1 Candidatus Spyradocola sp. | reverse complement strand
GGGGGGGGCTCCCCCCCCGGCGGGGGGGGGGGGGGGGCCCCCCCGCGGGCGCCCCCGCCCTCCCCCCTGAGGGGTCGTATGCTTTCCTCGACGGAAAGCGGGCTCCTCCTGGGGCGGCCGCTGCGCCCGCGGCGTGATTTTGCGTAAATTACGACATTGCGGTGTCGCGATGGTGTGGTATACTGTGCGTATCCCCGAGAAAAGGAGCGATAACTATGGCAAAAATGGACAGCCGGGAAGTCAAGGCGCTGATGTATTCGCTGGGGGCGGAGCTGTGCGGCATCGCGGGCGTGGACCGGTTCGCGGACGCGCCAGAGGGGTACCATCCCACGGACGTGATGCCCTCCTGCAGGTCGGTGATCTCCTTTGCCTGCCGGTTCCCGGTGGGGACGCTGCGCTGCACGTCGCACGCGCCGTATACCCGCGTGCGCAACTCCATCACGCCGCACATGGACTCCATCGCGCTCAGGTTTTGCATGGAGATGGACAAGCGTGGCATCGCCTGCGCGCCGGTGCCCACCAACGAGAGCGAATGGGACGAGCGCACGGGGCGGTGGCGCAGCGTCGTGTCGCAAAAGCACGCGGCGCAGGCGGCGGGGCTGGGCACCATCGGCCGGCACTCGCTGCTCATCACGCCGCAGCTGGGGTCGATGGTGTGGCTGGGCATGGTGCTGTGCGAGGCGGAGCTGGAGCCCGACCCGCTGCTGCCCAAGCTGTGCACGGACTGCGACCTGTGCGTCAAGGCCTGCCCGGCGCATGCGCTGGACGGCGAGCAGCTTGCGCAGGACGTCTGCTGGAACTACGCGTTTGGCGACGACGAGGAGAAAAAGACCTGGCGCATCTGCTGCCACCGCTGCCGCGACGTCTGCCCCTTCAACCTGGGCAGCCTCAACCGCGGCGTTTGAGCGATATGGCCTGATGCGCAGCGGAAAAATACAGAAAAACATGACTTCCACTCGGGCGGGGGATGCGGTATAATGAAGGAAGAAAACAATCCCGCACAACGCTTGCATATCAGGAGGTCAAACCGCTATGAACGCATACGAACAGGCAAAGGCGCGCTATGAGGCGCTGGGCGTGAACGTGGACGCCGCGCTGGAGGCGCTGGCAAACAAGGCCATCTCCATCCATTGCTGGCAGGGCGACGACGTCGGAGGCTTTGAGAACATGGGTCAGGCGCTGTCGGGCGGCATTCAGGCCACCGGCAACTACCCCGGCAAGGCCCGCACGCCCGAGGAGCTGATGGCGGACTTTGAAAAGGCCATCGAGTTCATCCCCGGCAAGAAGCGCATCAACCTGCACGCCAGCTACGCCGTGACGAACGGCGAAAAGGTGGATCGCGACCAGCTTGAGGGCCGCCATTTTGAGGCGTGGATCGAGTTCGCAAAGAAGAACGATCTGGGCATCGACTTTAACCCCACCTTCTTCTCGCATCCCCTCGCGGCCGACGGGCTGACGCTCTCGCACCCCAACGAGGAAGTCCGTATGTTCTGGGTGCGCCACGGCATCCAGTCCCGCCGCATCGCCGCCTACATCGCCGAGAAGCTCGGCCAGCCCGTGCTCAACAACGTCTGGATCCCCGACGGCTACAAGGACGTGCCCGCCGACCGCCTCGGCCCGCGCCTGCGGCTGAAGGATTCACTCGACCGCATCTTCGCCGAGAAGCTGGACGGCGTGATCGACTGCGTGGAGAGCAAGGTGTTCGGCATCGGCCTGGAGGCCTACACCGTCGGCTCCAACGAGTTCTACATGGCCTACGCCGCGCAGCACCCCGGCGTCTACAACCTGCTGGATAACGGCCACTACCACCCCACCGAGATGGTCAGCGACAAGATGAGCGCGCTGCTCACCTACTTTGACAAGCTGCCGCTGCACGTCACCCGCCCCGTGCGCTGGGACAGCGACCACGTGGTGCGCCTGGACGACGAGCTGCAGGAGATCGCCAAGGAGATCGTGCGCAACGACGCGATGGACAAGGTGCTCATCGGTCTGGACTACTTCGACGCCTCCATCAACCGCGTCGCCGCGTGGGTCATCGGCACCCGCAACATGGAAAAGGCGCTGCTGCAGGCGCTGCTGATGCCGCATGCGCACCTGAAGCAGCTGCAGGAGCAGGGCCGCTTTACCGAGCTGCTGATGCAGCAGGAGGAGCTCAAGAGCTATCCCTTCGGCGAGATCTGGGAGCACTACTGCAAGACGCAGGGCGTTCCCGCCGACGAGAGCTGGTTTGCGCAGGTGATGCAGTACGAAAAGGACGTGCTGAGCAAGCGCGCGTAACGCAAGTGAATATCGCCCCCGAACCGCGTCTGCCCGGCCGGTTTCGGGGGCGAAACTGCAAAACCAGAGAAATGAGGACTGTTTTATGCTCACAGAAATGGCCAATGAACTGAACGGCGCCATGTTCATCCGCCCCGCAGGGCTGACCGCGGGCGCGCGCGATCACCTGCAGGCCGCGCTGTTCCGGCTGGAGATCGACCTGCCGCAGGTTCCCGACCGCGCAGAGGTGCGCCTGAGCGCCGCCGACCGCTACCGCTTCTACGTCAACGGCGTCTCCGTCGTCAGCGGGCCGCGCAAGGGCGACCGGTGGAACCACTACTATGAGACAGTGGACATCGCCCCATACCTTACGCCCGGCGAGAACTTCCTCACCGCGCGCGTCGTCTCCTACGCATACGAGCGCGCGAATACGCACGAAAACGCGCCGCTGTCCGTCTACGACACCCAGCTGGGGGCGGCGTTCCTGTGCGTGGGCGAGATTGCGCTCCCCGGCGGCGAAACGCTGCCCCTGTCCACCGGCGAGGCGGGCTGGACGGCTGTGCCCGACGAATCCTTCGCGCTGGACACCACCGACACGTTCTACGTGGGCGGCACGGAAGTTTTCCGCGCGGACCGCTGCCCCGCCTGGCGCGAAAACAAGCCCATGGGCTGGCCCGCCGCAGAGACCGCGTTCCGCATCGGCCTGAGCTACTGGGGCGAGTTCTCCGCGCTGCAGCTCAAGGCGCGCGCCATCCCCAACATGGAGGAGAAGCCCGGCGCGTTCGCCCGCGTGCTGCCCAACCTCGAGGGCGAGGGCGGCTTGACGTTTGATGAAAACGGCGTCGCCACCATTCCCGCCGGGCAGACCCGCGCGGCGGAGCTGGACGCGGGCGTGCTGCAGACGGCCTTCCTGCGCCTGCGCGCCAAGGGGCAGGGCGGCTGCATCAAGCTCACCTACGCCGAGCGCTACTTCCCCAAGGAGGAGGGCGCGCACTCCGGCCCCATGGTGCGCGACGACCGCGAGCACGGCAGGCTCACCGGCCAGTTCGACCTGTACTATCCCGCGCGCGAGGAGAGCACGTTTGAAAACTTCTGGTGGCGCGCGTTCCGCTTTGTGCGCATCGAGGTGACCGCCGGGGCGGAGGACGTGACGCTGCATTTGCCGGAGTTCACCATCACCCGCTATCCCCTGAACGTCACCGCGCAGCTGGACTTCCTCGACGAGCGCATGGCGCAGCTATGGGACATCTCCGTGCGCACGCTGCGCAGCTGCATGCACGAGACGCACGAGGACTGCCCCTATTACGAGCAGCTGCAGTACACGCTGGACACCCGCCTGCAGATGCAGTTCACCTACGCCATCTCGGGCGACACGCGCATGGCGGAGAATGTGCTGTGGGACTACCACTGCTCGCGCCTGCCCGACGGCATCCTGCAGTCGCGCTACCCCTGCACCTTCACGCAGGTCATACCCGACTTTGCCATCTACTGGATCTACATGCTGGAGGAGCACTACATGCAGACGGGCGACGCGTCGCTGATCCGCTTCTACCGCCCCACGCTGGACGGCGTGCTGGCGTACTTCGACCGCCACAAAGGCGCGACCGGCCTGGTGGAGAACCTTGGCTACTGGGAGTTTGGCGACTGGGTGGAGGAGTGGAACGGCAGAGCGGGCATCCCCGACGCCACCTTCCGCGGCCCCGCGTCGCTGCACAACCTGACCTACGCGCTGGGCCTGCGCACCGCCGCCCGCCTGATGCGCGCCATCGGCAAGGACGCCGACGCGCAGGACTACGACGCCCGCGCCGACGAGATCGGCCGCCTGACCGCTCAGCTGTGCTTTGACGAAACGCGCGGCCTGCTGCGCGAGGGCCCGGGCGTTGACCAGTACAGCCAGCACAGTCAGGCGCTGGCGGTGCTGTGCGGCGCGCTGACGGGCGAAACCGCGCGCATCGCGCTGCGTCACGCGATGCAGGACGCCGACGTGCTGCCCTGCACCTTCCCGTGGCAGTACACGCTGTTCCGCGCGCTGGAGAAGGCCGGTCTGTACGAGCTGACCGCGCCGGTGTGGCAGCAGTATTTCTCCATGCTCGACCGCCACCTGACCACCGTGCCCGAAAAGCCCGGCGACACCCGCAGCGACTGCCACGCGTGGAGCGCGCTGCCGCTGTACGAGTACCCGCGCATGCTGCTGGGCGTGCAGCCCGCCGCGCCCGGCTGGGCGGCCATCGCGGTGCGCCCGCACGCCGTCGGCGTCGACCGCATGCGCGGCACCGTGCCCACCGCAAAGGGCGACGTGCACGTCGCCTGGGCGCTGGAGGACGGCATGATGCACGTCACCGTCGACGGCCCCGACGTCCCGCTGACCGTCGCGGCCAACGGCCAAACCTATCACGCCGAACACGGCAAGCTGAGCATTTGAGGAGGGAAATTCACTATGAAACTTGCGATCTCCACACTGGGCTGCCCCGATTGGGACTTCATGCGCGTATTGAAGGAATACTCCGCGCTGGGCGCGGACATCGAGGTGCGCGGCATCGACGGCGAGATGGAGGCCGACCGCATCGCCCGCTTCGCCCCCGAGCGTGCGCAGGAGACGAAAAAGCTGCTTGCGGAGTACAACCTTAAGATCGTGGGCTTTGGCACCTCTTGCAAGTTCCACGACCCCGAAACGCTGCAGGAGAACATCGCGGCCGCAAAGCGCGCCATCGACGTCTGCGCGCGCATGGACATCCCCGCCATCCGCGTGTTCGGCAACGACATTCCGGACAAATCCCGCATGGCGGAGACGGCGCACACCGTCTGCACCGGGCTCAAGGCGGTCTGCGCCTACGCCGCGCAGCAAGGCGTGGGCGTGAACCTCGAGATCCACGGCGACTTTAACTCCACCGAGGCCATCCGCCTCGTGGTGGACGAGATGGCGGACACCCCCGCCTTTGGCATCCTGTGGGACATCGAGCACAGCGACAAGACCTGCGGCGACGACTTTCTGCCCTTCTACGAGGTCATCCGCCCCTATGTGCGCCACGTGCACGTCAAGGACTACATCCGCAAGCCCGGCGGCGCGTTCGAGCTGTGCCTGATGGGCCAGGGTGATATCCCCGTAAAGGCCATCATCGCCCAGCTGCAGCGCGACGGCTACGACGGCTATTTCTCCTTTGAGTGGGAGAAGAAGTGGGTGCCGCAGCTGGCGGAGCCCGAGGTCGCCTTCCCCGCGTTCGTCAACTACATGAAGGCGCTGTAGGGCGCATTAGGGCAGGAATTAGTGCGTCCAGGGCATGGCTGGTGCTTGACGGACACCTCATCTGGCGCCTGCGGGCGCCAGCTTCCCGCTCCGCACCGTGCTTCCCCTTCGGGAAAGCCCGGTGTTCCGGTCGGCTTATTTGAAAGAAACAGTCCACAGGACTCTTTCTCTCAAAACGCTCGACCTTCAGGGCTTCGCCCCTCCGGGTGAACCCTCAAGGGGAAGCCATGGGAATAGAACGCAGCTGTCCATTTGTTTTTGGAGTATCTGAGGCGCTGTAAAGCGCAGAAAAGGAGCGGAATATGGACTTTGGCATGCCGACGCTTGTGGAGCTTGCGACCACGGAACAAAACGCCGCGCTGTGCGCGGAGCTGGGGCTGCAGTTCGTGGAGCTGAACATGAACCTGCCCGAGTACGCGGACGTGGCGGGCATCGACCGCGCGCTGCTGCGCCGCCTGTCGTCGCAGTACGGCGTCTACTTTACGCTCCATCTGGACGAGCGCATGGACGTGTGCGACTTCAACCCGCTGGTGCGCACGGCCTATCTGGACACGATGCGCCGCGCGCTGGAGCTCGCGGGCGAGCTTAACATGCCCATACTCAACCTCCACCTGAGCTCCGGCGTGTATTTTACGCTCCCCGACCGCAAGGTCTGGCTCTACGAGCAGCAATCGAGCGCCTTTGAGGGCGCGCTGGACGCCTTCCGCGCGCTGGTGGACGCGCATTGCCCGCCCGGCGCCCGCGTCTGCATCGAAAACACCGACGGCTTTGCGCCCTTTGCCCAGCGCGGCATCGAGCGCCTGCTGACCAGCCCCAACTTTGGCCTGACGCTGGACGTGGGCCACATGCACGCCATCGCCGACGCCGACGCGCCCTTCTACGCCGCGCACATGGATCGCCTGACCCACATGCACCTGCACGACGCCGCCGGGAAGAAGAACCACCTCCCGCTGGGCGCGGGCGAGCTGAACTGGCGGGAGAAGATCGCGCTGGCCGAGGCGCATCACGCCCGCGCCGTCGTGGAGGTCAAAACCCCCGCCGCGCTGCGCGATTCCGTGGCAACTCTACGCTTTGCAGGCTGCCTTGCAGTGCCGGAAGCATAGCGACGGAGCGCACAAGCAAAAGCCGTGGCCGACGGAAGTCGGACACGGCTTTTGCTCTTTAGGAGGAACGGTTCTGACCGGAAACGATTCGGACTTAGTCTGCGGACATCGCAGCCAGGCCGCCTGCGCGCACCCAATCCATCATCTCGACGGGATCGGTGGGGATGTACTCGTAAGCATTGAGGTCATCGAGTACCGGTTGTACCTGCGGCATCATCTCTGCGACCCAGGCGCGCCACTCATCCTCGATGGCGTCGTAGGTGGAGTTGGCGATCAGGTCGATGGCCTTTGCCTTAGTCTGCGCGGTGAAGGTACCCAGCTTGTCTTTGTTGGGCGTGGTTGTGTAGGTCTGCACATAGTCCAGCACCTTGACCTGATCGGCGATGTTGGTCTTGCTCCAGTCCATCGCAGCCTTGACGTGTTCGACGTCGGTCTGGTTTTTGGCCACGTTGGTGAAATTTGCGGCGTTGTCGTTGACGGTCAAGCGGTTGTAGTACTCGCGGAACTTATAGGGGTCGACATAGGTATCGCTGTCGTTCTTGGCCCAGTTGAGCTGAATGTTGCCGTTGGCGTCCACGGTAAAGTCTTTGCCTTCCAGACCGTAGAGAGCCAGATTTTTTCCCTCCTGGGTCAGGTTCCAGTCCTGAGTGGCCAGGAAGCGTGCCTTCTGCGCATCGGTTGCGCGCAGCGAGAATGCGACGCAGGACCAGTAGGAGGCCACGGCATGCTGGTAGAAGCTGCCGTCCTGACCAGGCTTGCCGACCTTGGCGATGACGTAGACCTTTTCACGGTCCAGCGTGGGATCTACTTTGAGCACTTCGTCGCGTACAGTGGAGACCCAGGACAGGGAGTTATTCTGTCCCATCGCGCCCATCTGCCCGGCGTAGTACAGCTCGCGGTAGAGCGTCTCGGAGGAGTCGATCACGTTGTCGGGCCAGATGATGCCGCGGTCGTACAGATCCTTGACGATCTTGAGGCCTTCAATGTACGCATCCGTGGAGGGATACCAGACGTACTTGCCGTCCATTTCCACATACCCGGGCTCCTCAAAGGTCCAAGGTGTGGGGTTAGTCTGCCAGATACCCAGTATATCGGGGAAGTAACCCATGCGGGTGGCCAGACCGTAGGTGTTGCCCGCACCATTTCCGCCGGGATCCTGTTCGATGAAGGCCTGCATCAGATCCATGAATTCATCCCAGGTGTAGATGTCGTTTTCCTTGCGCATACCCAGCTTTTCTGCCCAGTCTGCGCGGTAGCCGAAGCCCATGTTGATCATGAAGTCGTAGGACGCTGAGTCGCGCATCGCAGGGAGGCTCATCAGCTTGCCATTAAAGGTGCACAGATCGTCGCCCAGCATGGTCTCCTGATCGTACATGGCCTTGATGTTGGGGTAGTCGGTCAGATCGGGGATCTCCGCGAACAGGCCAGTCTTCATCCAGGTGATGTACTCGGTGTAGATTACATCATTGAGGCCAATCCAGACCACATCGGGCAGGTCGTCAGTGGCAATCCAGATGCGCAGCTTGTCAAAGCGCTCGGAATACTGCAGCGGGATCCACTCCACGTCGAAGTTGAATTTGTCGGTGTAAAACTGCCACAGCGCGTCATCGGCAGCGGGTGGGTCGGAGGTGGTGTTCATAGTAAAGGTGACGTGCTCAGCAAAGGGGTCGGAAGCATCCGGCACATCCTGCTTTGGCGCGTCGGCGGGGGCTTCGGCCTGCGGCTGATCGGTAGGCGTGGCCTCCGGCGCGGAGCCGGAACATGCCGCACAGGTCAGAAGCATGCACACAACCAGTGCGAGGGCAAACAGGCGCTTTGTCATTGTCTTACCTCCTCTTATTTGAGACGCGCAGGTCCGGCGCGTCTAGAGTACCAGTGCTTAATGGGTCATCCCTTGACCGCGCCCACGGTCATGCCGGAGACGAAGTACTTCTGGATGAAGGGATAGACCAGCATGATGGGCGTCATGGTCACCACGACGCAGGCCATCTTGATGCCCTCGGAAAAGGGCGTTATATTGTACTGCTCCAATTCGTTGGTGACCATTGCCTGCCCTGTCGTCTGGATGATGCCGCGCAGCACCAACTGAAGCGGCCGCTTGTCGAAGCTGCGGATGAACAGCATTCCGTTGTACCACTCGTTCCAGCGCTCCACGCCGTAGTATAGTGTAAAGGTGACCAGTATGGGTACGGACAGCGGCAGCAGGATGCGGAACAGTATGGTCAGGTCGCCCGCGCCGTCGATCCTTGCGGACTCCTCCAGTTCCGCCGGCAGCGACTCGAAGTTCTGGCGGATGACCGTCATGTACATGATGGAGACGCCGCTGGGCAGGATCATAGAGAAGATGTTGTCCACCAGCTTGAGATCCTTTATGAGCAGATAGAAGGGGATCAGTCCGCCGGAAAAATACATGGTGAATACGATCATCATCATGAACAGCTTTTTCCCTGGGAATTCCTTTGAAAAGCCGTAGGCAAGAGAGACGGTCAGCAGCATGTTATAGATGACGCCGATGATTGTGATCAATAGCGTGACCTTCATGCCGTCGAATATCGAGCCGTTTTTGAACACCACAAAATAGGATTCAAAGGTGACGTTCTTGGGATAGAGCATAAATCGGGTCTTGATGTAATCCGCCTGCGATACCAGGGAAACACAGACCGAATTATAAAACGGATACAATATGAGTAGCGCAAACAGCGCCAGAAAGGCCATGATGGCGTAGTCTACACCGTTCAGACGATGGAGCCGGCCTCTTTTGTTGTGCATGGCGGCGGTCGACATGTTATCCCTCCCTTGTTACAGGATACCGGTACCGGTGAGTTTTTTGCAGAAGGTGTTTACAGTCAGAAGAAGTATGCAGTTGGTCAGGCCCTTGAACAGCCCCACTGCGGTGGAGAAGCCGAAGTTCGGCGTGCGCTGGAAGGTGATGCGGTAAATGTAGGTGTCCAGTATGTCCGCTACGTCCAGCACGGTGGAGTTGTACATGTTCATGATTTGGTCAAAGCCCGCGTCCATGATGTGTCCCACGCGCATGATGAGCGTGATGACCACTACCGGCAGTATGCCTGGCCAGGTAATGTGACGGATGCGGTGCCAGCGGTTGGCACCGTCTATGGTCGCCGCCTCGTACAAAGAGGGGTCGATGCCCGTGATGGCGGCAATGTAGAGAATGCAGCTCCAGCCGGATTCCTTCCACATCAACGAAAAGATCAGGATGTAGCGGAAGAGCTTTTTGTCCGTCAGGAACTGATACTTGTCAAACCCCAGCACGGCCAGCATGTTGTTGATCGCACCATTGTTGGCCAGTATATTCATCATGATGCCCGCCACGATGACCCAACTCAAAAAGTGGGGAAAGGTCAGTATGGTCTGCACTGTGCGCTTGAATTTTCGCGGACGGACCTCGTTGATGAGTATAGAGAGAATGACGGGGAAGGGGAAGAACAACAGAAGCTGCATGTAGGAGATGATGAGTGTGTTCTTCAGTGCCAGAAAGAATTCTCTGTCCCGGAACAGCAGCCGGAAGTTCCCCAGGCCGATCCAGGGACTGGCCGTGATGCCTGCTACCATGTCGAAATCCTTGAATGCGAGCTGGATTCCGTACATGGGCACATATTTGAACAGGAAGAAGTAAGCCATACCCGGCAATATGATCAGATAACACCACCGCTTGAGCCAGATCCGCTGCCAAAGCGTCTTTTGCTTGCGCGGTCGGGCGGCAGCCCTTTGTCTGGGAACGACGTTGCTGCTCATATTCTCACCTCCGTTTTGGTAATTTTATTATCCTTCGCAGCGCGACACTGCACAACCGACAAATCGGGGAAGAATTTGCACAAATCACGCTTTTGTTAACAAATGACGATGAAAATGTAAACAAGCCATTCAAAAAGGACCTATTCTGTGCTATGATGGCTGTTAAGAGAAGAAACAAGAGCGGAGGGAGCGATGAAGAGCATGTATTCTGTGTACCTGGTCGATGATGAAAAGTGGTCGCTTTGCGATGTGCTGTATACCTTTCCATTCGCGCAATACGGTTTTGAAGTCGTGGGACAGAACACCAATGCTCTGGCCGCCCTGGATGCCATACAGGATCTTCGCCCCGACGTGGTATTTGCGGACATCCGTATGCCATCCATAACGGGCCTGGATCTGATCTACATGGTCAAGCAGAGGCTGCCGGAAACGGTGTTCGTAATCCTGAGCGGTTATGCAGAGTTTGACTATGCAACGGACGCATTGCGCATGGGTGTGTTCGACTACTGCCTCAAGCCCATGAGTGAGCAAAGCGCGCGGCAGCTGCTCAGTCGCCTTCGGGAGTATCTGGATGGCCATGCCGAGCCGAAAGAGAAGAAAGAGCCGATTCCATTGGGCGGAAGTCCGCAGTTTACGGCGTTGCTGCAGTATGTTAATGACCACATTACCGAGCAGCTGGTGCTCAATGAGTTGGCGCAGCGCTTCTATATCAATGTCAGCTATTGCGGCGAGTTGTTCAAGAATGTGACGGGCGAAAACTTTACGCAGTACGTGCGCCGCTGCCGCATGCAGCTGGCCTGTGATCTGCTCAAGCGTACGAGCCTTCCGCTGTCGCAGGTCGCAGTGCGAGTGGGCTATCCGGACTTGCCCTACTTCAGCCGAATCTTTACCGCGGCAATGGGGATCTCCCCTAGCCGCTACCGTGCCGCTGAACGCGAGAAACAGAGGGGAGGTTGAGAACCAAGTGAAAAAGATTCGTTTGCAGCTATTTGCCATCACCTTGAGTGCACTGCTTGTGCTGGTCTGCGTGGGTGCGTTTTCCATTGACCGCGTGATGCGCCTGTCTCAGGAAAAACAGGAAATCTATCTCAAAAACTCGCTGTCTCAGGTCGCCCAAGGCATTGACACGGTGCTGGATGACATCGAATCCAGCATTCTCAACTATGCCTACAGCGAGGAAGTGCAGAAGCTGCTGCACGCATCCGGCATGTCGCCTGCGATGCTGAGCAACTATAATGCCGCGCGCAACAGCGCCAGCACGATCCTGCGCATCAATCAGAACATCGAAGGGATCGCACTGCTTCCTCTGGAAACGAGTTATTATTATAGCTTCAGTTTGGAGAACTGTTACCGGTATATTCAGGCCATACGGGAGCAAGTTCAGTCTCAGGCGGGCAGAGAAGTCCGGTTTTGCGGGCGGCTGAACAACCAGTATGGAGACAACAGCGCCTATTTCACATTTGAACTGCCAATTTATTCCGCTGTGCAGGGAAAGGATGCGGAGCTTGGGGAATACCTGGGCACCTGTATCGCCTTTTGCAAAAAAGAGGCGCTTGCGGAAGTGATGGATGCAGCGCTGCTGGATGGAATCTCCATTGAGCTGTGCTCTACGGAGGGTTGCATTCTTTCGGCGGAGCGCTTGCAATCAGGCGTGCAGGAGCACGCAGCCACCATCAACCGCTATGAGCTGAACGGCAGGTCTCAGTGGTATATCATCCAGCGCTCCTACGGCAACCTGTATTCGTCGCCCTATACCGTGACCTTCGTCGTCGCGGTGCTTGTAGCAGTGGTCGTACTTTTACTGCTGACATATATCGTTCATCGCAATTTCACACTGCCCATCATGCAAATCAATCGTGAATTACAGCGCATCGCGCAGCGACCGCTGGAGCCGGCGGAGCTGAGCATTGACTGTGAGAATGAACTAAACTCCATTGCGCAGTCCATCAACACTCTGCTGCTGCATCTGCAGGAGTCTCACAACAAGCAGGTTGAGCAACAGAGCCACATGTTGCGCGCACAGCTCTCCGTCAATCAGCTGCAGCTTGCGCTGCTGCAAAATCAGATCAATCCCCACTTCCTGTACAACACGCTGGCATGCATCCGCGGCATTGCATTGTCCAACGGCGTGCGCGTGATTGCGGATATCGTAACCAACATGGCCATGCTCTACCGCTACAGCATCAAGGGTGGTGCATACGTCCAGCTTATGGATGAGATCGATATCGTCAGGCGATATCTGGAGATCATGAACTTGCGCATGGACAACAAATTCAGGCTGGATATAGAAGTGCCCGAAGCGCTGCAGAAGAAATGGATTTCTAAGATGATCCTTCAGCCGCTGGTGGAAAATGCTATCTTCCATGGTCTGGAGTGCCGGGAAGAGGGTGGCCTGCTGCGCCTTTATGTGAGCTATTTTGAGCAGGATTCGGCGTTTCTTCTCCATGTATACGATAACGGCCAGGGGATGGACGAGAGCACCGTGCGCAGGCTCAACGATCTGTTCAATCAACCCGTGATGGAGCAGGATGCCGCGGAAATGAATGCAAAGGGCATGGGCCTGCTCAATGTGCACAGAAAAATACGGCTGCTCCAGGGCGAGCCGTATGGCCTGCATGTCGAGAGCGCTGCTGGGCGGTATACGCGCATCTCGGTCCTGCTTCCACTGCTCGACCAGAAGCCCAAAGTTCCAGATGTACAATAGAAAAAATCTACTTTTCCCCCTTGACCTTCCCCTTGCGTCATGGCCTATGCTGGTATCCGAAGGGAGGGAACCTACGGATGAGAACCGTAAAGGAAGTCAGCGCGCTCACGGGTGTGACTGTGCGCACGCTGCGCTACTACGACCGCATCGGGCTGCTCCGCCCCGAGGCGGTGACGGAGGCGGGCTACCGGCTCTACGGCGACGTGGCGCTGGAGCGGCTGCGGCACATCCTGCTATACCGCGAGCTGGGCTTTTCGCTGCGGGAGATCGGGACGATGCTGGACGCGCCGGGCTTTGACTGTGGGCGCGCGCTGGAGCAGCAGGCCCGCCTGCTGGAGATGAAGGCGGAGCACCTGAAACACCTCGTGGAATTTACGCGGGGCATACAAAGAATGGGAGTGAATACATTGGATTTTTCCGCATTCGACACCAGGGAGATGGACGAGTACGCGCGCCAGGCCAAGGCGCTCTACGGCAAGACCGACGCCTACAAGGAATTCGAGCGCAAGAGCGCGGACCGCACGCCGCAGCAGGAGCAGGACATCGGGCAGGGCCTGATGGCCATCCTCGCGCGCTTTGGCGGCCTGCTGGACAAAGACCCCGCCTGCCCGGAGGCGCAGGCGCAGGTGCGCGCGCTGCAGGACTACATCACCGCCAACTACTACGCCTGCACCCCGCAGATCCTGTCCGGTCTGGGCCAGATGTACGCCGCCGGCGGCACCATGACCGACAACATCGACCGCGCCGGCGGCGCGGGCACCGCGGACTTCGCCGCCCGCGCCATCGCCGTCTATACCGCGTGATCCGCAAAAAACGTCCTCCCCCGCACGGCGCAGGGGAGGACGTTTTGCTGCGGTTGGCCGGAAGAGGTCACTTCCTGACCGTGTTTTTGTAGAGATCGCTTTCCCAGTAGACCTCGCGCCCTTCGGCGTAGATGCCGGCGCGGCACAGCTGCCCCATGCCCGTGACCGGCTCGCGGCCGCCGTCCAGCGCGGGATCCGCCCAGCGGACGAACCACTGCTGCAGCTCGGCGCGCAGCGCGCGCTGTACCTCCGCGGTCTCCGGGCGGTCGATCAGGTTGTGTTCCTCGCCCGGATCGTCGGCCAGGTGATACAGTTCGTCGGGGCCGTAGGGCACCCGGTGGATGTACTTCCACTCCCGGTTGCGGATCATCCGCACGGGGCCGTATTCGTCGAACACCACGATGCTGCCCTCGTCCGCTCCGGGCGCGGCCGTTCCTTCCAGTATGGGACGAATGCTCCGGCCGGGCAGCGGCTGGCGGATCTCACCCTGCAGATCCAGGCAGTCCACCAGCGTGGGGAACAGGTCGTAGTGGCTGCACAGGCGATCTTCCACCCGGCCCGCGTCATAGTGTCCCGGCCAGGAGATGATGCAGGGCACCTTGACCGAGGTGTCGTACATGTTCTGCGGGAAGGTGCCGTTGCCCTTGCCCCAGATGCCGTGATGTCCCATGTTCATGCCGTTGTCGCCCGTGAAGATGACCAGCGTGTCCTCGGCGATGCCCAGCTCCTCCAGCTTGTCCAGCAGCAGGCCGATGTTGTGATCCATCGCCGTGATGGCGGCGTAATACCCCCGCAGCAGCTGCTTGCGCGTTTCGCCCGTGCCGTACGGCGCGCTGTTGACCTGCCAGGGGTGGATGGGCAGCTCGGGCGTGGCGGTGAATGTGCAGTCCTCGTACAGATCCCAGTATTCCTTCGGATGGTTGTCCTCGTCCCACGGCGAGTGCGGCGCGGTGTAGTGCACGCTCAGATAGAAGGGCGCGTCCTGCTGCGACAGCGTCTCCAGCTCGCTCAGCGCACGCTGGGTGAACAGATCCGTCACATACCCCTCGCCCTTGTGCATCACGCCGTCCTCGATGATGTCGGCGTCGTAGTAGGGGCAGCCGCCCCGGCCGATGGTGTACCAGCGGGAGTAGCCGTGCTGCGGGTGGAAGCTGTCGCCCAGGTGCCACTTGCCCGCCAGAGAGCAGGTGTAGCCGTTCTGCGCCAGCAGATCGGTGTACCCGGTCAGGTGGTCGGTGTAGCGGATGGGGCCGGTCTCGCCTTCATAGCTGAACCGCGGCAGCACGCCCGGCTGATCGGCGGAGAAGTTGCCGCCCCGCAGCCAGTCGTGCACGCCGTGGACGGACGGGATGGTGCCGGTGAGTATGGATGCGCGTGCGGGCGAACACACAGGCGATACGCAGAAAAAGTTCTCAAAGCGGACGCCGCGCTGGGCCAGCCGGTCCAGATTGGGCGTGAGGATGTCCGTGTTGCCTGCGCAGCGCAGGGCCCAGGCCCCCTGATCGTCGGAGAGTATGAAGAGTATATTGGGTCTTTTCATGGTACACCTCCTGTATTTTTTACGCTCTGTCTATATTATACTCCCCCTTTCTATCCCTCTGCAACCGGCGGTTGCCGCCTTTCAAGCCCAAATGGGTGGACGGCAACCGTGCCCGTGTGCTATGCTGGGTGCAGATCAGCAGACAGGGAGGGACTTTGGATGACGACAGGGGAGAGGATCGCGCAGCTGCGGCGCGCGGCGGGGCTTTCGCAGGAGCAGCTGGCCGAGGCGCTGGAGGTTTCGCGTCAGGCCGTGAGCAAGTGGGAGACCGGGCAAGCGCTGCCCGACACCGACCGCATCGCGCGGCTGTGCGCGCTGTTTTCCGTCAGCGCGGACGAGCTGCTGGGCCTGAGGACGCGGCAGAGCACGCTGGAGCCATCCGCGCCCATGCAGCCCGACGGTGCGCAGCGCCTCGCACAGGCCGCCGCGTCGCGCGGACGCTTCCTCGCCGGGTGGATCACCGCGGCGCTGGGCGTGCTGACGCTCATCGCGGCGTATCTGGCGGTGTGGCCCATCCGAAACGCCGCGGTGTCCATCGCCGCCGCGCACGGCCTGGGCTATCGGCCCGACGTCATGTGGTACGCCGGGCAGCCGCCGCTGTCCGTGGTGTTCCTGCTGGGCGGCGTGCTGATCGCGGCGGGCGCCGGCCTGATCGCGGTAAGCGCACTGCTGGACGCAAAAAGCAGGAAAAAACCGCCTCAGCCTTGAATATCTACCCCGGACGGTGTGGAAAGAGCGCCGTCCGGGGATTTTTCATCGCTTGGAGGGAAAAAACCATGCTCAATATCGATCTTACGGGAAAAATTGCCGTCGTCACCGGCGGCAGCGGCAATCTGGGCCGCGTCATCTGCCGCACGCTGGCCGCCTGCGGCGCGGACGTGTGCGTCCACTACAACGGCAGCCGGGAGAAGGCCGAGCGCGTGGCGCAGGAGATCCGCAGTATGGGCCGCAGAGCCATGGCCGCGCAGGCCGACGTGGGCGACCTTGCCTCCGTGCTGGCTCTGCGCGACCAGGTGGCAGCAGAGCTTGGCCAGCCCGACATCATCGTCAACAACGCCGTCGCGCAGTACAAGTGGACGAGCGTTCTCCAGCAGGACACCGCGGATTTTGACAGCCAGTACCGCACCTGCGTGCTGCACAACGTCAACATGGCCAAGGCCTTCGTGCCGCACATGCAGGCGCAAAAATGGGGGCGCGTCGTCGCCATCAACACCGAGCGCGCGATGCAGGACTTCCCCGGTCAGGGCGCCTACGCCGCGGGCAAGCGCGGGCAGGACGGCGTGCTGCGCGCGCTGTGCGTCGAGGTGGCGGGGGACAACGTCACCGTCAACCAGGTCGCGCCCGGCTGGATGCGCACCGAGGACTGGCGCGCCCATCCCGACGACGACAGCGACTACATCGCCCGCGTGCCCATGCACCGCCGCGGCGACGATCAGGACATCGCAAACGCCGTGGCGTTCTTTGCCAGCGATCTTGCGGGCTTTGTCACCGGCGCGATCCTGCCCGTCGCGGGCGGCTACGCGATGAGCAAGCTGTAAAGGAGCATCCGCATGAAAAAGCTGATCGCACTTCTTCTTTGTACAATTCTGCTGACGGCTTGTGCCGCACAAACCCCTGCCGCGTCGCCCGAGCCTACGGTATCCCCCGATGCAGACCGCCCCTCGGGCGTGATGAGCGACTTTACCACGCAGGATCTCGACGGCAACACCGTCACCGCGCAGGACGCCTTTTCGGGCTACAAGCTCACCATGGTCAACGTCTGGGCCACCTATTGCGGCCCCTGCATCCGCGAGATGCCCGATCTGGGCGAGCTGTCCGAGGAATTTGCCGACCGCTCCGTGCGCATCGTGGGCCTGGTGTCCGACGCCACGGGCTACGGCGGCGTCATCGACGAGGACGCGATGCAGGCCGCGCGCGACATCGTGCAGGAGACAGGCGCGGATTACCTCCACCTGATCCCCTCGCCCAGCCTCGACTACCTGTTGGCGCAGATCACCGCCGTGCCCACCACCTTCTTCGTGGACGAGTATGGCTGCCAGGTGGGCAAGGCTTATGCCGGTTCTCGCGATAAGGAGGATTGGGCCGCCATTCTCGAGGAAACGCTGGCGCTGCTGGAGGACTAGCGGAAACTTTTTCCATGCCCGCACCGTCCAATGCACAGGAGGCGATGAACCGTGAAACACTTCGACCGTTTGCTCTGCACGCTCTGCGCGCTGGCCCTTCTGTTGGCGCTGACCGCCTGCACCGCAACCGCGCCCGCGCCCGACCCCGCCGCAACTCCTGCACCCACCCCGGCAGAAACGCCCGCGCCCGCTGTGGAACCTGAAAGCATTTCATCGCCGGAACCCGCCCCGGGAACCGATCTGAGCTATTCTGCGGACGGCCTGTACATCACCGTCACGCTGCCCGCAGGCTGGTCGGGACGCTTTGACGACAGCGACGGCAGCTTCCCCTGCGCGCAGGTCTGGATGGAGGATGCCCCGACGGAGATCGTGCGCTTCTGGTGCGCGCAGCAGCCCGTCAGCCTGTGCGGCACGGGCGTGACTTTCGGCGAGATTGCGCTGGACGACGGCCGCACCATCGCCACCGCGCAGGAGAGCATCGACGAAAGCCAGTGGTTCTGCTGGATCCTCGACGACGGCGACCGCCAGTTCTGCCTGGACGGCACCCTGCCTCCCGAGCGCTTCGAGGCCATGCAGCCCGGCCTTGCCGCCCTGCTGCAAAGCGCGTCCGCCCAGCCCGACGACTGATCTTTAGTAGAAAAGAAACGCCTGAATGGGAACAGCACTTTCCATTCAGGCGGTTTTGCGGTTTGGAGATATTACATTATTCTTCATTATTCACCAGCGAAGCGACTTCAATATTCACTGCTGACTTGGGTGGAGCCGCACTGCCGGGGAAAGAAACATACCGCTGGAAACGCACTGTCCTAGAGATGCTCGGCCAGGAAGGCCAGTATGTCGGCGCGCATCTCCGCCGTCTCGCGGTGGCCGACGGGATAGCGGCGGATAGACAGCCGCTCCGGCACGCCGTGCGCGCTGTAGACCTGCTGAAGTTCCTTCTCAATGCGATCCACGCCCGCCATCGGGGTGAGCGCGTCGTACAGCCCCACGGTGCTCAGATGCGCGCGCGGCGCGATGAGCGCGTTGATGCGCGCGGTGGTGAAGGCTCGCCGCAGCCCCGGCACGAAGTAGTACACGCCGTGGCGGTCCAGCCCGTCCTCTTTGACGATCTCATCGTAGTCCGTCAGGCAGTTGATGTCCGCGCACACCTTGACGCGCTCGTCCAGCGCCGCGATCCACCAGCTCATCGTGCTGCCCATGCTCATGCCCAGCGCGCCGATGCGCGATGCGTCCACGTCCGGCCGCGCGCACAGGTAGTCCAGCGCCTTGAGGCTGTCGTACACCATGCGGCCCCACATCACCTCGCCGTCCCAGAGCATGGTCTTAAAGCACGAGCTCTCGCTCCTGCCGCTGCGCTCGCCGAAGCACCAGTGGTCGATGGCCAGCGCTGCCACGCCCATCCCGGCCAGCGCCTGCGCGTAGCCCGGCTTGAACATGTAGGGGCAGGCGTCCAGCAGCTCGTCCTTGCCCAGCTGATACTGCCCGCCGTGCGAGTGCGAAAACAGCACCGCGGGATAGCGCGTCAGCCCCTTCGGGCGCGTAAAGTACGCCGGCATCGCCTCGCAGCGCGGCGCGTCCGGGTCGGACGGATGAACCGTGAGCACCAGCTTTTCCAGTATGTAGGTTTCGCGCTCCTGCACGTCCACCACGCGGCAGGTCACGGGCGCGTCCCGCTCGGGCAGCCGCCCCAGCAGCGCGTACAGCGCCCCGCGGCGCGCAGCATCGTTTTCCCGCGTCATCGAGAACATCTCCTTAATGGTTTGATGGGATCTGTCCCCATGCTACCATCCGCAGAGCCTATTGTCAATCCATCACTTGCCCGTGAATGCGCACGCGGCCCCCGTCCGGGCATGCCGCGTCGAAGCACTTTGCCCGCTCGTCTCCATAGTCCAGCACCGCGCCGTTTTTCAGCGCGTAGACGGAGGGGTAGATCACATGCCACAGCTCATGGCAGAGCGGCGGGCAGAGGTCGTCCACCACAAAACGGTCTCCCGCTTTCACATAGCCGCAGCGGCACTTGCTTTCCGTCACGGTCAGCAGCACTTTGCTCATTGTATCGCTCTCCTTCCTTGTTTGCACAGGAAAGCGCCCGAAGAAGCGCATGTTCTTCGGACGCTTTGGGATTTATCGCACCGATGCGGTCAGTGCGCTGCCGTCGTAGTCGACTTCGATGACGCTGCCGTGGTGCAGGTCCTCCGCGATGATCTTGCGCGCGATGAGCGTCTCGACGCGGGACTGTAGGAAGCGCTTGAGGGGCCGCGCGCCGTAGACCGGGTCGTAGCCCGCGTCCACGATGTACTGCTTTGCGCGGTCGGTCAGCTGCACGTCCAGCTGCTTGTCGCGCAGGCGCTTGCGCAGATCCTCGAGCATCAGCTCCACGATGGAAACGATCTCGTCCTTCATCAGCGGCTTGTAGAACACGATCTCGTCGATGCGATTGAGGAACTCCGGGCGGAACTGTGCCTTAAGCAGCCCCTCCACCTGCGCCTTTGCGGAGTCGGAGATGCGCCCGTCCTCGATGCCGTCCAGTATGTACTGCGAGCCCAGGTTGGAGGTCAGGATGATGATGGTGTTCTTAAAGTCCACCGTGCGGCCCTGCGAGTCGGTGATGCGCCCGTCGTCCAGCACCTGCAGCAGTATGTTGAACACGTCGGGATGCGCCTTTTCGATCTCGTCGAACAGCACCACCGAGTAGGGCTTCTTGCGCACCGCCTCGGTCAGCTGACCGCCCTCCTCGTAGCCCACGTACCCCGGAGGCGCGCCGATCAGGCGGCTGACGCTGTATTTCTCCATGTACTCGGTCATGTCGATGCGCACGATGTTGCGCTCGTCGTCGAACAGCACCTGCGCCAGCGCCTTGGCAAGCTCGGTCTTGCCCACGCCCGTGGGGCCCAGGAACAGGAAGGAGCCGATGGGCCGGTTGGGGTCCTGAATGCCCGCGCGGGAGCGCAGGATGGCTTCGCTCACCTTCTGCACGGCCTCGTCCTGACCGATCACGCGCTTGTGCAGTATGTCCTCCATGTGCAGCAGCTTCTCGCGCTCGCCCTCCATCAGCTTGGAGACGGGGATGCCCGTCCACCGCGCCACGATGCGCGCGATCTCTTCCTCCGTCACGCGGTCGCGCAGCAGCGTGCGCTTGCCCTCGTCGGCGTTGCGCTCCTCCTCTTCCAGCTCCTTCTTGAGCTGGGGCAGGCGGCCGTACTTGATCTCGGCGGCGCGGTTGAGGTCGTAGTCGCGCTCGGCCTTCTCCATCTCGGCGTTGAGCTGCTCGATCTCCTCGCGGATCTTCTGCACCTTGCCGATGGCGTTCTTCTCGTTCTCCCACTTGGCCTTCATCTCATTGAACTGCGCGCGCATGTCGGCCAGCTCCTTCTGGATGTCCGCCAAGTGCTCCTGCGAGAGCGTGTCGGTCTCCTTTTTGAGCGCCGCCTCCTCGATCTCGTGCCGCATGATCTTGCGGTTGAGCTCATCCATCTCGGCGGGCATGGAGTCCATCTCGCTGCGGATCATCGCGCAGGCCTCGTCGACCAGGTCTATGGCCTTGTCGGGCAGGAAGCGGTCGGTGATGTAGCGGTTGGACAGCGTCGCCGCCGCGATCAGCGCCTGATCCTGGATCTTGACGCCGTGGAACACCTCGTAGCGCTCCTTGAGGCCGCGCAGGATGGAGATGGTGTCCTCCACGGTGGGCTCGTTCACCATCACGGGCTGGAAGCGCCGTTCCAGCGCCGCGTCCTTTTCGATGTACTTGGAGTACTCGCTCAGCGTCGTCGCGCCAATGCAGTGCAGCTCGCCGCGCGCCAGCATGGGCTTGAGCAGGTTGCCCGCATCCATGCTGCCCTCGGTCTTGCCCGCGCCGACGATGGTGTGCAGCTCGTCGATGAACAGTATGATCTCGCCGTTGGACTTCTTGACCTCGTTGAGCACCGCCTTTAAGCGCTCCTCAAACTCGCCGCGGAACTTCGCGCCCGCGATCAGCGCGCCCATGTCCAGCGAGAACAGCTTGCGGTCCTTAAGAGACGCGGGCACGTCCCCGCGCACGATGCGCTGCGCCAGCCCTTCCGCGATGGCGGTCTTGCCAACGCCCGGCTCGCCGATGAGGCAGGGGTTGTTCTTGGTCTTTCTGGACAGGATGCGGATCACGTTGCGGATCTCCTCGTCCCTGCCGATGACGGGATCCAGCTTGTGCGCGCGCGCCGCGGCCACAAGGTCGGTGCCGTACTTGCTCAGCGCGTCGTAGGTGTCCTCGGGGGTGTCGCTGGTCACGCGCGTGTTGCCGCGCACCGCCTTGAGCGCCTCGAGGAACTTGTTCTTCTCAATGCCGTGGTTCTGAAAGATCTTCTTCAAATTGCTGTCCGCCGTCTCCAGCAGGCCCAGCATCAGGTGCTCCACGGACACGTATTCGTCCGTCATGCGGGCGGCCTGCTTCTCCGCCTCGTTCAGCGCGCGGTCCACGTCCTGCGAGATGTAGACCTTGTCCGGCTCGCGCCCGGGGCCCGTCACCTTGGACAGCCGCGACAGCACGCCCTGTACCTCATTTTTAATGGCCTCGGACTGCACATCCATCTTGGTCAGCAGCTGCGGGATGAGCCCGTCCTCCTGCGCCAGCAGCGCGTAAAGCAAATGCGCCTGCTCGATCTGCATATTGCCGTACTCAATGGTCAGCGCCTGCGCGTCCTGTACGGCTTCTCTGGATTTCTGCGTCAGCTTGTTGATGTCCATAAACAACTCTCCTTTCCCTTCTATTTCAAAGGATGCTCGCGCCCTTTACAAAAGCAGGGTCGCGCTTTTCAAATAATTGCGGTAGATGCTCTCCATCTGCGGCAGCGCCGTCTGCTCGTCGCCCGAGCAGGCAAAATACGCCTTGATGGCCGCGTCGAACATGCGGATGTACTCGCTCATGCCGTCGGCCAGCTGCCGGTCGGTCAGCTCCTCGTCGGTCTGCGGCGTGAACTTGCGGATGAAGCGCCCCAGCTCGATCGCGTACTCGCACTCGTCCAGCCCCAGCTGGCTTCGGTAGTGGTGCTCCAGCTTGGCCCACAGCTCAAAGAACGCCGTCAGCATCTCGATCAGCGGCTGGCTCTGCGTGCGGAAGGAGACCTTCAGCGCGCCCACGGTCTTTTCCCGCGTGCGGTAGAGCTCCACGCTGTAGCGGATGGTGGGCTTGTATTTGTAGCGCAGCGCCGAGCGGATGGTCAGCATCGCGTCGGAGGGCTGCGGCTGCACCTGGAAGCTCTCCACGCCCTGCATCAGGCGCTCCATTTCTTCAAATATGGCGTGCATGCGCATCTCGGGCGTGGTGTAGCGGACGTACTCCGCCAGGATCTGGTTGATGAGGTTGGAGCGCGAGGTGCCCATTTCATAGGCCAGTTTGTCCACCTCGCCGACCACATTATCCATCAGCACCAGGGAATACACGCTCTTGTTCATGCGTCCGCCTCCTTTCTCTCTCTTAACTTCAATACTATTGTAGCACGATTCTATAACTTGTCAATAGAATTATATAAAATAATTTACGAAAGTTTGCGCTGCGCTCCACCCCGCAAGCGGGGGAGGGGAGAGAGTTGCGCAGGGAAAGAACAATAAAGCAAAATAGGCAGAAAAATTCTTCCGGGAAAGGAAGGTATTGCGGGAAATGGGAGAAAGATGTGCCCGATACACAGAATGTTTTTGTGCATTTCATCGTGAATTAACATCCATGTGATTAACTATATTCTGTGCAGGCGGGCGCAGCGCGGCTGCAGTACAGAGATGTGCTAACGCGGCAAAGCGAAGCGCGCTTCTGTCAGAAAACACAGCTGCATTGCGTAAAATCTTTGCGAATTTCTATCTCTTTTTGTGTTGCATGTGAGCTTCACTCGTTGAATTCATGCGTTTAGTGTGATAAAATAGACGAAACCGGTGTGTGGAGAATGGTACACCTTCGCAAAGGCGCCAGGCGTGTCTATACAAATCCCGCCGGATGGTGTATAATGCGTCATTGGAGCTTCGGAGCCGCAAGGCATGCGGAGCGGGGAGTGTAAATCGATTGAAAAAGCTGTTGATCGTTGTCGTCGTGCTGCTCATCGCGGGCGCGCTGCTGGTCGCGGTGCCGCTGAGCAATCAGTTCGCCGGCATTCAGTACGAAAAGCGCGTGCAGATGGACCTGCTCATCGCCGCGGGCGAGGGCGAGTGGCTGCACGCCGAACACGACGGCGTCACCACGCAGGTGGTGGGCGGCAACCTCAGCCGCATCAGCCGGGTGCTCACGCCCAAGGAGGCCAAACACCTGATGTTTGCCCCCGACCTTGCACCGGAAATCACGCTGACCTTCTCCAACGGCGACGTCATCCTCCTGTCCGCCGATCCGGACGCGCAGGACCGCGCCGTCGTGCTGCTCAAGTATAATAACAAGACCACGGCGTTTGCCATCGAAGGCTATCAGGTGATGAAAAACATCGCCGCCGCCGTATCTCCCGAGGGCTTCTCCGAGGAGAACCCCCTTGCGTAAAGGAGAATAGAATATGAAGTTTTCCCAGATGCCTTACGAACGTCCCGATTTGGAAAAGGGCAAGGCCCTGCTGGCCGAGCAGACCGAAAAGCTGAAAAGCGCAACCTCCTTTGCCGAGGCGGACGCAGCCTTCCTCGCAGTGCAGCAGTTCATGATGCACCAGAGCACCATGGACACCATCGCCCAGATCCGCCACGACGTGGATACCCTGGATGCCTTCTATGAGGCCGAGGTGCAGGAGCAGGCCAAGACCGGCCCGCTGCTGCAGGAGAGCAAGCACGAGTTCGACGTCGCGCTGCTGTCCACGCCCTTCCGCGCGCAGTTTGAGGAGAAATACGGCTCCGTGCCCTTTGTCAATCTCGAGATCGAGGCCAAGTCCTTCGACCCGGCCATCGTGCCCGAGCTGCAGGAGGAGAGCCGCCTGTGCAATGAGTACACCAAGCTCATCGCCTCGGCGCAGATCCCCTTTGAGGGCGGCGTCTACACCATCTCCCAGCTGACGCCCTTTAAGCAGTCCGCCGACGACGCCCAGCGCAGAGCCGCCTGGGAGGCCGAGGGCCGCTGGTACATGGACAACGGCGCGCAGCTCGACGAGATCTACGACAAGCTCGTCTCCGTCCGCACCGAAATGGCGCGCAAGATGGGCTATGACAATTACATCCCCCTTGGCTACCTGCGCATGCAGCGCAACTGCTATGATCAGCAGGACGTCGAGAAGTTCCGCGCCGCCGTGCGCAAGTACCTCGTGCCCGTGGCCGAGCAGGTCTGCCGCAAGCAGGCCGCGCGCCTGGGCGTGAGCTACCCCATGACCTTTGACCAGGAGGCGCTGTTCTACCGCTCGGGCAACGCGGCCCCCAAGGGCACGCCCGCCGAGATCCTGGCGCAGGGCCGCAAGTTCTACCACGAGCTCAGCCCCGAGACCGCCGAGTTCATCGACGCCATGCTCGACGACGAGCTGATGGACGTCGAGTCCAAGAAGGGCAAGGCGGGCGGCGGCTACTGCACCTCGCTGTTCGACTACAAGCGCCCCTTCATCTTCGCCAACTTCAACGGCACCCAGCACGACGTCGAGGTCATCACCCACGAGGCGGGCCACGCCTTTGCCGGCTACATGGCGCGCGACATCCTGCCCATCGAGTGCCAGTGGCCCACGCTGGAGAGCTGCGAGATCCACTCCATGTCCATGGAGTTCTTCGCCTGGCCCTGGGCCGAGGGCTTCTTTGGCGATGCGTCCGACAAGTTCCGCTACAAGCACCTGTCCTCGGCACTGACCTTCATCCCCTACGGCACCATGGTCGATCACTTCCAGCACGAGGTCTACGCCCATCCCGAGTACACCCCCGAGCAGCGCCACGACATTTGGCGCGAGCTGCTCAAGGTCTACATGCCCTGGATGCGCCGCGATTCCCTGCCCTTCTACGGCGACGGCCGCGGCTGGCAGCGCCAGCAGCACATCTACCGCTCGCCCTTCTACTACATTGACTACTGCCTGGCACAGACCGTCGCGTTGCAGTTCTGGGCGCTGATCCAGAACGACCGCGCAGACGCCTGGAGCCATTACATGGATCTGGTTCGCCTCGCCGGCACCCGCACCTTCCGCGAGCTGGTTGCCGCCGCGGGCCTTTCCACCCCCTTTGGCGACGAGGCGCTGGCAAAGGTCGCCGCTGCCGCCCAGCAGTGGCTCGACGCGTTCGACGCCGAAAAGCTCAAGTAAATGTCGCAGCGCAAACCCGTCAAAAACACCCGCTTCGGCCGCGGCCGGTACAATACCGACTATGCGCCCGACGAAGCGGGAGAGTTCCACTACGTCGGAACCTACTATTCGGTGCAGCTGGAGCCGGGCCCCCTGCGCGCGCTGCGCATCCGCCTGGCCGCGCTGTGGCTGCTCGCGCTCGCCGCGTTCCTCGTCGGCGGCACGGGCAACGGCGTCACCGCGCGCACCATCTACGCGCTCATCCCCTTCATCTGCTGCATGATGCCCATCTTCTACATGATCCTGGGCCTGGGCAGCTGGGTGCTGCGCAAGGATAAAAAGCTCACCCGCAAGGGCATGGACGAGACGCTCCACCGCATGGAGCACAGCGCCATCGGGCTGCTCGTCTGCGTCGGGCTCGCGCTCGCGGGCGGCATTATCGCCTGCATCGCGCACAAAACCCTCGCAGGGGAGTGGAGCTTCCTCATCTCCTGCGCCGTGCTGATCACCGCCGCAGTCTTTTCGCTCCGGATGCTTAGAAACATCCCCATCAAGGAACAGCACCGCGGCGACCCGCAGTAATTCCCTTCCAACTGCTTGTTAGCGATCTTCCAAGAGGAGGAAACGCTTACAATAAATCCTATTAAGGAGGAAAAACCCATGAGCAACCGTAATCTGGTGCGTGTTCTCGCGCTGGTGCTGGTTCTGTGCACGGGCATCATGATGATGTCCGCCTGCCAGAAGCAGACGCCCGCCGAGGAGACCCCCGCGGCCACCGAGGCGCCCGGCGCCGAGGAGCCTGTTGAAACTCCCGCTGAAGAGGAAAAGGACGTCCCCCTGGTCGTCGGCTACGCCCCCTTCTCCGAGAAGTTCAGCCCCTTCTACGCTGATACTGCCTACGACCAGGATGTCGTGAGCATGACGATGGTCAGCCCCCTGACCACCGACCGCCAGGGCGGTATCATCTACAACGCCATCGAGGGCGAGACCGTCAGCTACAACGGCACCGACTACTTCTATGATGGCATTGCCGACATCGACGTCGTGCAGAACGCCGACGGCACCACCACCTACACCATGAAGCTGCGCGAGGACGTGAAGTTCTCCGACGGCGAGCCTCTGACCGCCGACGACATCATCTTCACCTACTACGTGCTGTGCGACCCGGCTTACGTCGGCTCCACCACCCTGTCCTCCTACGGCATTCTGGGCGTGAAGGACTACATGACCCAGACCACCAGCGAGGTCTACGATAAGTATGCGGCCGAGTTCGACGCCATCATGGCCGGCGAGACCGTTGACGCTGCGAAGAACGAGTGGGTCGCCGCCAAGATCGACGAGCTGTGGAAGGCTGACGTGCAGGCCACCACTGACTACTGCATGGCCAACTACCTCGGTGCTTACGCCGAGATGATCGGCAAGACCGCCGAGGAGATCTCCGCGGATGCCAACCTGCAGAACGCCTTCACCATGGCGATGTGGGGCTTCGGTTCCGTCGGCGAGGACGGCGTGCTGACCGGCGGTACTACCGGCACCACCTGGGATCTGGCTAACGGCGCTGCCCCCACCTTCGACGAGCTGTTCGCCGAGGTTTCCGCCAAGTACGAGGGATCTGCCGCTGCGTACATCGCGGCCGGTGAGTCTGCGGTCGGCGCGGACGTTGTCGCTGACGCCAAGTCCGCCTACATCTCCGAGTACGGCACCAAGGACGAGGCCATGGCCGGCGCCGGCGTGCCCAACATCAAGGGCATCGTCAAGGTGGACGACTACACCGTGTCCGTCACCACCGAGGGCTATGAGGCTCCCGCCATCTACTCCATCTGCGGCATCTCCATCGCTCCCCTGCACTACTACGGCGATGCGGCGCAGTACGACTACGAGAACAACCAGTTCGGTCACCCCTTCGGCGATCTGAGCCTGGTTGAGGCCAAGACCACCCAGCCTCTGGGCGCTGGCCCCTACAAGTTCGTCAAGTTTGAGAACAAGGTCGTCTACTTCGAGGCCAACGAGAACTACTGGAAGGGCGCTCCCGCCACCAAGACCGTGCAGTTCAAGGAAGGCGACGAAAAGGACAAGATCCCCGGCGTCGGCACCGGCACCCTGGACATCACCGATCCTTCCTTCTCCAACGAGGCTGTTGAGGAGATCAAGGGCTACAACTCCAACGGCGAGCTGACCGGCGACAAGATCATCGTCAACACCGTTGACAACCTGGGCTACGGCTACATCGGCATCAACGCCGACACCGTGAACGTTGGCGGCGAGCCCGCCTCCGACGCGTCCAAGAACCTGCGCCGTGCGCTGGCCACCATCATGTGCGCCTACCGTGAGGTCGCCATCGACTCCTACTACGGCGAGCGCGCTTCCGTCATCAACTACCCCATCTCCAACACCTCCTGGGCGGCTCCCCAGAAGACCGACCCGGACTACCGCGTCGCCTTCTCCACCGCCGTGGACGGCTCTGACATCTACACTGCGGACATGACCTCCGAGCAGAAGCAGGAAGCTGCCATCGCGGCTGCCATCGAGTACCTCAAGGCCGCCGGCTACACCTTCGACGAGGCCACCGGCAAGTTCACCGCTGCTCCCGAGGGCGCCAAGCTCGAGTACGAGCTGCTCATCCCCGCCGACGGCAAGGGCGATCACCCGTCCTTCATGATCGCGACCTACCTCAAGCAGGCCTGCGAGACCTTCGGCATGAACATCATCGTCAACGACCTGTCCGACTCCTCCATCCTGTGGGACAAGCTGGACGCCGGTACCCAGGAGATCTGGTGTGCTGCCTGGGGCGCCACCATCGATCCTGACATGTATCAGGTCTACCACTCCTCCGGCATCGTGGGCCGCGGCGGCTCCGATTCCAACCACTACCACATCGACGATCCCGAGCTGGATGCTCTGATCCTCGAGGGCCGTGCCTCCGACGACCAGGCTTACCGCAAGACCGTCTACAAGGCGGCTCTGGATAAGATCATCGACTGGGCGGTTGAAATCCCGGTCTACCAGCGCCAGAACTGCATCATCTTCTCCGGCGAGCGCATCGTCACCGATACCATCCTGCCCGACATCACCACCTTCTACGGCTGGTTGAACGGCGTGGACACCATCGAGATGGTGAAGTAATCCTCTTGCGCGCTGGCTGTTTCCAAGCGCCAAATCCCGCGTAATGTACGGGCGTAATTGACAAACATGAGCCTGTCTTAACCACAGATGGGCTCGTGTTTGCAATTATGATTTTACAAAAAATGACAAAATCTCATCATGGATTAACCTGTCCGAAACAGTGGAAGCCCTGTCAGAGGCTTGCCCCTTCCGCGTTTTGTCATCGCGCGAAGCGGGGAAAGGGCAGGCTTCTGGTGAGACGATTATGAAAAAGGGACTGATCGAATGTCAAAATACATCATCAAGCGTTTGCTGATCTGCGTGATGATCCTGTTCTTTGTCACGCTGATCATCTATTCCATCATGCGCTGCATTCCGACCAGCTTCGTCGAGAGCATCGCCCGCGAGCGCGCTGCGCTCCCCGGCGGCAAGAGCTATCAGGAGTGGCTGGCGCAGCTCAACGCGGCCTACGGCATGGACAAGGGCATACTGGAAGGCTACTTCACCAACTGGCTGCCCAGCGCCATCAAGGCGGACTTTGGCGACAGCTGGTTCTTCAATGTTCCCGTCATTGACAAGTTCAACACCGTCATCTGGAACAGCTTCACGCTCAGCTGCATCTCCTTTGTGCTGGAGATCCTGATCGCCATCCCGCTGGGCATCGTCGCGGCGAGCAAGCAGTATTCCCGCACCGACTATGCCATCACGGTCTTTGCGCTGATCGGCATCTCGCTGCCCACCTTCTTCTTTGCCACGATTTTGAAGTACGTGTTCTCCATCAAGCTTGGCTGGCTCGACCTGTTCGGCCAGGTGGGCCGCTACTATGAGCAGCTGGATACCTGGGGCAAGATGCTGGACGTGGCCAAGCACTACATCATGCCCGTCATCACGCTGGTGTTCATCTCCATCGGCTCTCTGATGCGCTATACCCGCACCAACATGCTCGAGGTGCTCAACGCCGACTACATCCGCACCGCCAGAG
Source organism: Candidatus Spyradocola sp. (assembly GCA_034113365.1). Taxonomy (GTDB): domain Bacteria; phylum Bacillota; class Clostridia; order Christensenellales; family UBA1750; genus Spyradocola. The sequence goes on along the minus strand of JAXEXP010000148.1, from coordinate 9,508 downwards.
CTAAGGGCGTCAAGGAGAGCCGCGTCATCAACTACCACGCGTTCCGCAACACCATGATCCCCCTGGTCACCATCATCGGCGGCACGCTGCCCAGCCTGTTCTCGGGCGCGCTGATCACCGAGACGCTGTTCCAGATCGAGGGCATCGGCTGGACGTCGTACCAGGCCATGATCGCGGGCGACATTCCCTTCTCGATGTTCTACATGACGTTCTCGGCAATACTGACGCTGCTGGGCACGCTGATCGCGGACATACTCTACGCCGTGGTCGACCCCAGAGTGCGCGTCGCATAAGGAAGGAGGAGCAGCTTTGGCAGAGGAAAACAAGAGAAATTCCCGCGCGGGCGCACTGGACGACGAACAGCGCGTAAAAGTGCTCTCGCCTTCCATGCTGGTCTTTAAGCGCTTTATCCGCAACAAGCTGGCCATCGTGGGCGTTGCGTTCATACTGTTCATGTTCCTGTTCGCGTTTGTGGGCGGCTGGGTTTCTCCCTACGGCGAGGATCAGGTGTTCACCCACTACGAGGGCCTGGAGAAGGACTTCGCGTCCGTCACCGTCAACACCGACTACCGCTATACCGTCGTGGACGGCCAGGCCTTTGACTCGCTGGCGCAGTCCAAGTTCATACTGGCGCTCAATACCGGCGCTGCGACCTTTGAGGCGCAGGGCAAGACCTATTCCTTCGAGCAGAAGGGGCAGGATCTCTACGTCGTCAACGGCACCGCCGAGGTTGCCCGCGGCATGTCCAACAAGATGATGACCGCCGTAAAGCCCGTCGAGGGCGTGACGCTGCCCGACGGCTTTGAGGCGGCCGCCAACGAGGCCATCAAGGCCGGACAGACCGCCTTTGAGTTTGAGGGCGTGAACTACGTCGTCACCATCGAGGGCAAGGAAGCCTCCGTGGGCACCGGCAGCCCCGTGGCGCTGGCCTCCAAGACCGTCTATGACACCGTGGACAGCTCCATTGAGACGGGCTTTGACTTCCGCCTCGCTGCCGAGACCGCCATGCAGGCGGGCGCAACCTCCTTTGAGGCGGACGGCGTGACCTACGGTCTGTCCGTCGAGCCCGAGGTGGGCGCGACCATCACCCGCGACGGCGAGATGATCGCGCTGGCCTCCAACACCGTCGTCAATTCCTACATCTCCGGCCAGGTGCTGACGCTGGAGTTCAAGGACGCGGCCAAGGAAGCCATTGCCGACGACCTGACCGAGTTCGAGTTCGAAGGCGCTACCTATGTCATCTACCGCAACAACACCATCTGGGACATCCGTTCCGAGACCCAGACGCAGGTGGTCAACGCCTATGAGGCCCCGAGCTTTACGCACTGGCTGGGCACCGACGGCAACGGCATGGACCTGCTGACCCGCATCATGTACGGCGGCAGAGTCTCGCTGGTCATCGGCTTCATCGTCGTGTTCATCGCGGCGTTCCTGGGCGTCATACTGGGCGGCGTTGCCGGCTACTTCGGCAAGTGGGTGGACAGCGTCATCATGCGTATCGTGGATATCTTCAACTGCATCCCCTCCACGCCACTGATCATCATCCTGGGCTCCATCATGGACGCCGAGCGCGTGGACCCGCAGATCCGCATGCTCTACCTGATGCTCATCCTGGGCTTCCTGTCCTGGCCGGGCGTGGCGCGTCTGGTCCGCGGCCAGATCCTGTCGCTTCGTGAGCAGGAGTTCATGACCGCCACCGAGGCCTGCGGCCTGACCGTCTCCCACCGCATCTTCCGCCATCTGGTGCCCAACGTCATGCCGCAGCTGATCGTCACCTGCACCATGTCGCTCGGCTCCACCATCATCACCGAGTCCACGCTGTCCTTCCTGGGCCTGGGCGTCAAGTACCCCTTCGCCTCGTGGGGCAACATCATCAGCGCCGTCTCCACCGTGCACGTCATGACCAACTATTGGTTCGTTTGGATCCCGGCCGGCCTGTGCATCCTGATTACCGTGCTCGGATTCAACTTTGTCGGCGACGGCCTGCGCGACGCCTTCGACCCGAAGATGAAGCGATAAAGGAGGGGTAAGAAATGAGCGAAAACAAGGAAACCAAGAAGAGCGCCAAGAGCGCCAATTACCTCTCCGCAAAGGAATCGCGCCGCATCTCGCGGCAGAACCGCAAGATCACCACGGCGATGGAGAAGAAGTATCGCCGCAAGAACGTGCCGGAGAGCGAGTACCTGACCCAGATGCGCGACCCCCGCAACGTCGTGGAGTTCGACGATCTGCACAGCTACTTCTTTACCGATACCGGCACCGTCAAGGCCGTCGACGGCGTGTCCTACGAGGTGCCCCAGGGCATGACCGTGGGCGTCGTGGGCGAGTCGGGCTGCGGCAAGTCCGTCACCTCCCTGTCGCTGATGCAGCTGCTTCAGCGCCCGCAGGGCCAGATCGTCTCGGGCTCCATCCGCTTAAACCTGGGCGACAAGGCCTATGACGTGGCCAAGATGCCCATGTCCGCCATGGAGCAGATCCGCGGCAACCAGGTGTCCATGATCTTCCAGGAGCCCATGACCTCCCTCAACCCCGTGTTCCGCATCGGCGCGCAGGTGGACGAGGTCATCAAGCTCCACAACCCCACCTGGACCAAGCAGCAGGTCAAGGCCCGCACCATCGAGATGCTGGAAATGGTCGGCATCGCCAACAGCGAGGGCGTCTACAAGATGTACCCGCACGAGCTGTCCGGCGGCATGCGTCAGCGCGTGATGATCTCCATCGCGCTGGCCTGCAACCCCCGCCTCATCATCGCCGACGAGCCCACCACCGCGCTGGACGTCACCATTCAGGCGCAGATCCTCGATCTGCTCCGGGGCCTGAAGGATAAGATCAACTCCTCCATCATGCTCATCACCCACGACCTGGGCGTCATCGCCGAGATGGCGGACTACGTCGTGGTCATGTACGCCGGCCGCATCGTGGAAAAGGGCACCGCGCAGGAGATCTTCTCCAATCCCTCGCATCCCTACACCATCGGCCTGATGGCCTCCAAGCCCGTCATCAACCGGCGCGTGGATCGCCTCTATTCCATCCCCGGCAAGGTGCCCAACCCCATCGACATGCCCGACTACTGCTACTTCCGCGACCGCTGCGAGAAGTGCGTCGAGCGCTGCCAGGGCAAGTACCCGCCGGAGATCCACCTGACCGACACCCACGTCGTCAGCTGCTACCGCTACTGGGATTTCTACAAGGAGGATAAGTAAGCATGGCAAAACTCACCATTGACAATACGTTTACGCCTCTTGTACACGATCCCGACAATGTGCTCGAGGTCAACGCGCTCAAGAAGTACTTCGCCATCAAAGAGGGCCTTCTGCAGCGCACCGTGGGCTACGTCCGCGCCGTGGACGGCATCAGCTTCAACATCAAGCGCGGCACCACGATGGGTCTGGTCGGCGAGTCGGGCTGCGGCAAGACCACCGTCGGCCGCACCATCCTGCGCCTGCACGACAAGTCCGGTGGCCAGGTGCTCTTCAACGGCCAGGAGATCCACGACCTGAGCAAGGCCGAGATGCGCGCCCTGCGCCCCAAGATGCAGATCATCTTCCAGGATCCCTACTCCAGCCTGTCGCCCCGTCTGCCCATCGGCGAGATCGTCGGCGAGGCCGTCCGCGAGCACAACATCGTGCCCAAGGAGGAGTTCAACGACTACATCGATGAGATCATGAGCGAGTGCGGCCTGCAGCCCTACCACCGCGACCGCTATCCGCACGAGTTCTCCGGCGGCCAGCGCCAGCGCATCTGCATCGCGCGCGCCCTGGCGCTCAACCCCGAGTTCGTCGTCTGCGACGAGCCCGTCTCCGCCCTGGACGTGTCCATTCAGGCGCAGATCATCAACCTGCTGCGCGACCTGCAGGAGGAGCATAACCTGACCTACCTGTTCATCTCGCACGACCTGTCCGTCGTCGAGCACATCTCCGATACCATCGGCGTCATGTACCTGGGCAGTCTGGTCGAGTTCGGCTCCAAGGAGGACATCTTCCGCGAGCCGCTGCACCCCTACACCAAGGCGCTGTTCTCCGCCATCCCGATCCCCGACCCCAACTCCAAGATGAACCGCATCGTGCTCGAGGGCAGCATCCCCTCGCCCGCCAATCCCCCCAAGGGCTGCAAGTTCCACACGCGCTGCAAGAACTGCATGGAAAAGTGCAAGACCGAAGCGCCCCAGCCCAAGGAGATCGAGCCCGGACATTTCGTCGTCTGCCACCTGTACGACAACGAGCCCGAGAACAAGGCCGAGGCCGCTGCGCCCAAGGCTGAGTAACGTCCGCACGAGAAAGGAACGCAATGCGCAAGGACAAGCATAAGCCACGCTTTGAGGACTTGGATGACGGCCAGACCATCGCCAACATGAACGTCGAAGGCATGCCCTGGTACGTCGAGGAAAAGCCGGAATACCAGTCTTTCGGCGAAAAGCCCCCGATGGAAAAGCGCGAACGCCGGCAGTTCATCGCAAACGCGCTGCTCGCCTCGCTCGCCATCGCCATGGTGTTCATCGTGTGCATGGCGCTGTTCCTGCTGTTCTGCACCAAGGTCTGGTTTCGGTAAATCCACGCTCGCCCCGACGGGAGCCTTCCGCTCCTGCCGGGGCGATTGTCTGAAAGGAGCAACTCCATGCAGCTTGCAATCGATTGGGATACCCCCTGTCTGGACGAGGAACAGATCGCCTCCATCACCCCGGGCGATCTGGACGACTTCTATGCCGATGCAACCCCGATTGACCAGCTGAATCTGTTCTTCGTGCTGCTCAATACCTGCGCGCAGGCGCAGGAACGCGGGGAGCGCGTGGTGGAAGCCCGTCTGTGCTATCTGATGGCCTATTACCTGTTTGTGCCGCTCACACCACCCGGCGCCCAGCCGCTGGCGCAGCGCTGCATCGACAGAGCCGTGGAGCTGGACCCCTGCCCGGAGTACCGGGATTGGCAGCGAATCATTTCCGAGGGCAACTGACGAAAAATTGCGCTTTACAGCGCCTGCATACAGGGTTATACTGTTATGTAGACGCCATTTTTTCAGGAGGAGAATAGCGCAATGCTGCACAGGTTTTTTGAAAGGCATCATATCTTCTATGGCTGGGTCGTGGTGGCCTGCGGCATACTGGTCATGTCGGTCACGCACGGCATCGTGCAGAATTGCTTCAGCCTGTTCATCAAGCCCGTCACCGAGGCGCTGGGCTTCACCCGACAGAGCTTTTCCGTCTGCCAGACGCTCACCAACGTCATCTACATGGTCATCGCGCTGTTTTCCGGCAAGATCTTCGCAAAGTTCCGCGTCGGCAGCCTGATGCGCATCGCCTGCGTGGTGCTGCCCGTGGCCTACTTCTGCTTCTCGCTCTGCTCGCAGCTGTGGATGTTCTATCTGGCTGCCGCGGTCGTGGGTGTGGCCACCGCCTTCCTGACCTTCCTGCCCTTTACGCTCATCATCGCGCACTGGTTCGAGGAAAAGCGCGGCCTGGCCGTGGGCGTATGCTTCATGGGCAGCGGCCTGGGCGGCATGCTGTTCAACGCGCTGGCCGGCTCCTGGGTGGGCACGATGGGCTGGCAAAACACCTACCGCACCCTGGCCATCATCATGGCCGCGGTGATGATCCCCGTCGTCTACCTCGTGCTGCGCACCCGCCCGCAGGAGGTAGGCCTGCAGCCCCTGGGCGGCCACACCGAGCAGGGCCAGGACGAACACCCCGCCTACGGCTATACCCTCAAGCAGGCCCGCCGCACCGTGGGCTTCTGGGCCATGCTCCTCATCGCGCTGACGGTGGGCTTTACCTCCACCAGCCTGTCCAACATCATCGTACCCCACCTGAGCGACATCGGCTACAAGGCTACCTATGCCTCCGGCGTCATGTCCGCCTACCTGGGCGTGCTCTCCGTCTGCAAGATCCTCCTGGGCACCATGTACGACAAGCTCGGCATGAAAAAGAGCACCTTCATCGCCGTTTCCGCCATCATCGTAGGCCTGTCCGGCCTGCTGCTGGGCCGGTACGCGCCCGCGCACCTGCTCATCGTGGCAGGCGCCTCGCTGGGCTGCGCGGTGGGCACCGTCGCCTATCCCATCCTGACGCAGGCCGCCTTCGGCACGCGCGCCTACACCGCCATCTACGGCTTCATCAGCGCCGCAAACTCCCTGGCCTGTTCGCTGGCCCCCATCTTCTCCAACGCCGTCTACGACGCCACCGGCTCCTACAACGGCGCGCTGCTGACCTGCGTGGGCCTCACCATCCTCGCGCTCTGCCTGCTCGCCTTTGTCCGCCCCTTGGCGCCCGGCGCGCAGATCGCGGATCGATGACCGCAGCCCGCATCAATCCACACATACAGCAAAAAGCCCCTTTGCCGCCTGACAAAGGAGCTTTTTCTGTCTGAAGGGCATTCACCTCATCCATCCGAATGCCAAGAATAGAAAAACACCTGATGCAAAAGCATCAGGTGTTTTCTTTGGCGAGCCCGGAGGGATTCGAACCCACGACCTTTTGATTCGTAGTCAAACACTCTATCCAGCTGAGCTACGAGCTCATCGCACTTCCAAGTGCTCTAATACTATACCTCGCCGCGCGGGTTTTGTCAATGGCTTGAATGTAAAGAAATGATGAAGAGAGGCGCGCGCGTTGCAAAACGGGGGGAGAAATGGTATGCTTGATAGAGCAACCGTGTACCTTACAAAGGGAGGTCATCAACCATGCTCAAACCCCTTTTTATGGAGCCTTATTTCAATGAAAAGGACTGGGGCGGCACCCGCCTGGCCCGCGTCTACGGCAAGCGCATCCCCTCGGACCACACCGGCGAAAGCTGGGAGGTGTCCGCGCATCCCATGGGCCTGTCCGCCTGCGAGGGCAAGACCCTGCCGCAGTGGATCGAGGAGTACGGCGAGCAGCTCACCGGCACCGAGGTCACCGGCGAGTTCCCGCTGCTCATCAAGCTCATTGACGCCCGCGAGTGGCTCAGCGTACAGGTGCACCCGGACGACGCCTATGCCCAGCGCGTCGAGAGCGACCCCTACGGCAAGACCGAGGCGTGGGTGGTGCTGGACTGCGAGCCCGGCGCACAGCTCATCTTTGGCATCGACTGCGACGTGGAGACGCTGCGCAGCGAGATCGTCCAGGGGCGCCTGGAGCAGCACCTGAAAAAGGTGGACGTAAAACCCGGTGACGTGCTCTACATCCCCGCCGGCACCGTGCATGCCATCGGCGCCAACATGCTCATCTATGAGGTGCAGCAGTCCTCCGACCGCACCTACCGCCTCTATGCCTGGGGCCGGAACGCCCAGCTGCACATCGACAAGTCGCTCGACGTCATCGACCCCGCGCAGGGCGGCAAGCCCATGCAGGGCGTCAAGCTGGACGTCGAGGGCGGTACCCGCGAGATCATGGTGCTCGATCCCTGCTTCGCGCTCGAGCGCATCACCGCCACCGGCGCCATGCCCCTGACCACGGACGGCACCCGCTTCTATGCCTACACCGCCGTGTCCGACGGCGCCGTCGCATGGGAGGGCGGTCGGCGCGACTACCATGCGGGCGACAGCTTCCTCATTCCAGCGTCTCTTGGCAAATACACCCTCACCGGCGGCGTGCTCTACAAGAGCTATTTCCCCAACGTGGCCGCGACGGAAGCGGAATTGACCGCATTGGGCGTGGACCTTAAGCAGGTCGGCGGCAAGCGCTGATCCCTGCCCCTCCCGCGCTGACTCTGCCCAACGGAGCATAGGCTAATGCCCACCCCCGCCGCAAGCGGCGGGGGTGGGCATTAGCAAGGTTCTGCGGGGCAGAACCTTACCCTATCCGTCCCGGCTGCGGCCGGGCCACCTTCCCCAAAGGGGAAGGAATCCCCCGCCCGTGGCTTCGTTTGCACCCCAGGTTTATTCCCCCGCCCGCAGGGAAGGAGAGAGACGATGCAGCTGCATCCCGAGTTCATCAAGCGCATGGAGGAGGAGCTGGGCGCCCAAGCGCCTGCCTTCCTCTCTTCTTATGAAGAAAAAAGCCGCACCGGCCTGCGCATGAGCGCCCGCAAGGGCTACGCTCCCGGCTTTGACCGCGTGCCCTGGTGCCCCCAGGGCTATTACGTGCCCGATGGCCTGCGCATGGGCAAGGCCCCGCTGCACGCCGTAGGCGCGTATTATTTGCAGGAGCCCTCCGCCATGGCCCCCGCAGAGGCGCTGGGCGTACTGCCCGGCATGCGCGTGCTCGACCTGTGCGCCGCGCCCGGCGGCAAAGCCACGCAGCTGGCCGACCATCTGCAGGGCCAAGGCCTGCTCGTCGCCAATGAGATCCACCCCGCCCGCGCCCGCATCTTGCTGGAAAACGTGGAGCGCATGGGCGTGCCCGATGCCGTCGTGCTCAACGAGTCGCCCGATCGCATCGCCAGGCACTTCGGCGCTTGGTTCGATGCCGTGCTCGTCGACGCGCCCTGCTCCGGCGAGGGCATGTTCCGCCGCGATCCCGACGCCATCGCACAGTGGACGCCCGATTCCCCGCGCCAGTGCCACGAGCGCCAGCTGGAGATACTGGAGAGCGCGGCACAGTGCCTGCGGGGCGGCGGCGCAATGGTCTACTCCACCTGTACCTTCAATCACATCGAGAATGAGCGCACCATCGAGGTCTTTCTCTCGCGTCATCCGGAGTTCCGCCTCGACACGGCGCTGAACCTTCCCGGCATTCCCTGCAGGGAAGGCATGGCGCATCTGTATCCCCATCAGCTCTCCGGCGAGGGCCATTTCCTTGCCCGCCTCCTCAAAACCGATGGCGATAGCCGGGAGCTGTCGCCCTTCCGCGCCCAGAAGCCCGATCCGCGCTGGACGAAGTTCGCCGCGGAATCGCTGCCGGATGCGGCATATCCCGGCTTCTATGCACAGGGAGAATGGCTCTGCGCCCTGCCCGACGGCATGCCCGACGTCACCGGTCTGCGCGTGCTGCGCGCCGGCGTGCAGCTGGGCCGCCTTGCCTCCGGCCGCCTGGAGCCCGCCCATGCACTCGCGCTTTCCGTCGATCCGCAGCGCGCTGCCCTGCGCTTTGCCGTCACGGAAGAAGAGGCGCTGCGCTATCTGCACGGCGATACGCTCCCTGGCCAGGGCGCCGGCTGGGGCCTTGTGACCTATAAAGACCGCGCGCTCGGCTGGGGAAAATGCTCCGGCGGTCAGGTCAAGAACCATTATCCCAAGGGATTGCGTTGGAAATCCTGACTATGTCCCGGATGATTTACGTTTCTTAACATAAATGTACGGATTTAATTCAGAACGTATTCCACGAGAACATGATAACGTTCGGATGAACAGAAAAGTTTCTATTTTTCCTCAAAAAAGTTTCAAAAAGGTGTTGACATGCCAAGAAAGGTGTGTTATTATATCTAAGCTGTCAGCGAGAAAAACTCCTGAGAGCGGAACGAACCTTGAAAACGATACATAAGAGAAGCAAAGACAAGGCAAGAAACGAGGATCTGCGAAAGCAGATGCTTGGAAAAATGCGAAGTCGATTCCAATACGGACAAGAGAACGCAAAGCGAGAGATCGCTGAGCATAGAAT
>JAXEXP010000147.1:0-8716 GCA_034113365.1 Candidatus Spyradocola sp. | reverse complement strand
GGCTCCGCAAAAATGGTGGCGGATACCGGCCTGCACCCGGCTGCGCTGCGCGACATGGTCTGCTCACCCGGCGGCACCACCATCGACGCGGTGTGCGTGCTGGAGGAGAAGGGGCTGCGTCCCGCGATCGAGAGCGCCGTTTACGCCTGCGCGCGCAAGGCCGAGCAGATGGCCAAGCGCTGAAATCTATCGCATAAGGAGAACGAGTTTGAAGGAACTGGACATCTACACCGACGGCGCGTGCTCGGGCAACCCCGGGCCGGGCGGCTGGGGCGTCGTGCTGCTGTATCAGGGCAACCGCAAGGAGCTCTCCGGCTATCAGCCCGAGACCACCAACAACCGCATGGAGCTGTTTGCCGCGATCCAGGGGCTGAGCGCGCTCAAGGAGAGCTGCATCGTGAATCTGTATTCCGACTCCAGCTATCTGATCAACGCATTTGAAAAGCACTGGATCGACAACTGGCAGCGCAACGGCTGGAAAACTTCCACCAAACAGCCCGTGGAAAATCAGGATTTGTGGAAGCTGCTGCTGATCCACGTCCGCAAGCATCAGGTGCGCTTCATCAAGGTCAAGGGCCACAGCGACAACGTCAACAACAACCGCTGCGACGAAATGGCCGTCGCCGCCATCAAGAACGGCCGCGGCCGATAAATCCGCTCCATTTTGAGCGAGGGAGAGGAATTTCTATCTCTTCGCAAAAGACAACTTTTGCGAAGAGATAGAGCGCATTTTTGCCAGGGAGGGCTGCTCATGCCGGATTTGACCTATCACAACGCCCGGGACGTCAAGAACATCGAACAGCTGCGTCAGATGCTGCCGGAGATGCCTTCTTTCTGCGCGGAGTTTTTTCGCGGCATCACGCCCGAGACTACGCCGTTGACCCGCTTGGGCTATGCGCGCGATCTGATGATCTTTTTTGATTTCCTTTGCGGCTACAAATCCGGCTGCATCGGCAAGACCATCCCCGAGCTGACGACGGACGACATGGCCTCCGTGACCATGACGGACATCGAAACCTATCTGGACTACCTGACGGTCTATCAGCGCAACGACAAGCTGTTGCAGGACGACGAGGCCGCCAAGGAACGCAAACTATCCTCGCTGCGCACGCTGTTCCGCTATCTGTTCAAAAAGCAGTACATCCCCGCCAACGTCGCCTCTCTCATCGACATGCCCAAGCGCCATGACCGCGAGATCGTCCGCCTGGAAGTCGATGAAGTGGCCAAGCTGCTGGATATGGTCGACGAAGGCACCAATTTGACGCAAAAGCAATCGGAATACCATAAAAAGACCCGCCTGCGCGATCTGGCGCTGATCTCGCTGTTATTGGGAACGGGCATTCGTGTCAGCGAGTGCGTTGGTTTGGACATCAACGATGTAGACTTCAACACCAACGGCTTTCTCGTCACGCGCAAGGGCGGCCAGCGCGTGGTGCTGTATTTTTCCGATGAAGTGGCCGATGTGCTGCGCGAATACATCGATTGGCGCAAGAACGTGCAGGCCAAGCCCGGCCACGAAAACGCGCTGTTTCTCTCCACGCAGATGCGCCGCATGGACGTGCGCACCGTGCAGAATCTGGTTAAAAAGTACGCGTCCGTGGTCACGCCGCTCAAGCACATCACGCCGCACAAGCTGCGCTCCACCTTCGGCACCAATCTGTACGCCGAGACCGGTGACATCTATCTGGTCGCGGACGTGCTGGGCCACTCGGACGTGAACACCACGCGCCGCCATTACGCCGCCCAGAGCGACGACAACCGCCGCAAGGCCGCCCACAGCATCAAGCTGCGCGACGATCCCGCGCCGCACGATCCCCAATAGCGAGAAAAAGCGCAGAAGTTTCTGCGCTTTTTCAGTTTCATCCATATTCAGCTAGTTTTCTTCGTAATTTTCGCTTTCACGCAGCCATTTTTCATACTCGTCGCCCGAAAGCTCCACGCCGTCGATCTTGATCTCATTGTATTCCTTGCCGTCGGTGTCCAGGCAGTGGCCGCAGTTATCGCACAGCTTGTTGGGATCCAGGTCGCACTTGAGACACTCTCCGCAGTTGGTGCATTCGCGGTCATAAAGCAAACATTCTTTCATTTTTCTCATCCTTCCTGCAAACAGGCGTTCCATTTTTCGAAAACCTGTGCTATAATGGTACCAGAAGTAAATTACTTTGACAAGGGGAATGTGTATGGCACCGAAGAAAGACATGCCGAGAAACGACCGCCAGGAGAAAATACTGGAGTACATCAAAAGCGAAGTGCAGCGCAGGGGCTTTCCGCCGTCCGTGCGCGAGATCTGCGATGCGATGGGCATCAAGTCCACCTCGACCGTCCACGGCCATCTGCGCCGGCTGGAGAACCGCGGTCTGCTCGTGCGCGACCCCACCAAGCCGCGCGCGCTCGAGGTCGTGGGCATGGTGCACAACACCGTCCAGGTGCCGCTCGTGGGCAAGGCGACGGCCGGCCTTCCCATCACCGCTGTGGAAAACATCGAGGAATACATGAGCTTCTCCCCGGGCTTCTTCTGCTCGGATGAGGACGCCTGCTTCGCGCTCAACGTCAGCGGCGACAGCATGATCAACGCGGGCATATTCGACGGCGACATCGTGATCGTACACCAGCAGGCCACCGCCGAGACGGGCGACATCATCGTCGCGCTCATCAACGGCGAGGACACCACCATCAAGCGCTTCTACAAAGAGGAATGCCGCGTCCGCCTGCAGCCCGAAAACGACAATTACCCGCCGATGTATTTCAGCGACGTGGCGATCCTGGGCAAGGTCGTGGGCTCCATCCGCAAGTTCTGATCCAAGGTGCAACCGTTATAGACAAATACAGGAGAGCCGCAGCTCCAATGCACGCGGCTCTCCCCTTTTTTGCTCTAAATCAGGCCTTTTTTGCTCATGTGCTCCAGCACATGCTCCAGCGCATAGCGCACATGCTCGTACGTCAAACCACCCTGCATATAGCCGGTGTAGGGCGCGCGCAGCGGCGCATCGGCGGATAGCTCGATGGACGCGCCGGATACAAACGTTCCGGCCGCCATGATGACCTCGTCCTGATAGCCCGGCATGGCCCAAGGCTCGGGCGTGACGTGACTGTCGACGGGCGACGCGTACTGGATGCCCTGACAGAAGCAGATCAGCCCCTCGGGCTTGCCGAACTTGATGGCCTGAATGATGTCGTGCCGCGGCGCGTCGGGCGCAGGGCTGACGTCATAGCCCAGCGATGCGAACACCGCTGCAGCCAGCATCGCGCCCTTGACGGCCTGCATCACCACATGCGGCGCGAAGAACAAGCCCTGATAGAAGCGGTCGTAGCCGCCCAGATAGGAGCCCACCTCGCGGCCGATGCCCGGGGACGTCAGCCTGTAGGAGCACTTTTCCACCAGATCGGCGCGTCCGGCGATGTAGCCGCCCGTGGGCGCAAGCCCGCCGCCGGGGTTCTTGATCAGCGAGCCCACGATCAGGTCGCAGCCCACATGCGTGGGTTCGACTGTCTCCACAAACTCGCCGTAGCAGTTGTCCACCATCACCACGACGTCGGGGCGCTTGCTGTGCACCGCGTCCGCAACCTGCCCCAGCCGCTCCACCGACAGCGACGCGCGCCAGTCATAGCCGCGCGAGCGCTGCAGCGCAACCACCTTGACGCGCGGCTCATCAAGCACGTTGAGCAGCGTTTCCAGGTCAATGTCATCGTTTTTCAGGTCAACCTGGCGGTATTCTACGCCGTACTCCCGCAGCGAGCCCTGCCCTTCCTCATCGGTCAGGCCGATGACGCTCTCCAGCGTGTCGTAAGGCTTGCCGGAGCCTGCGACCAGTATGTCGCCCGTGCGCAGCAGCCCGAACAGCGCCAGACCCAGCGCATGGGTGCCCGACGCGATGGCGGGGCGCACCAGCGCCTCCTCACAGCCGAACACGCGGGCATACACGCGCTCCAGCGTGTCGCGGCCGTCGTCGCCGTAGCCGTAGCCCGTGGTGGCGGCAAAGTAGCGCACAGACACCTGCTCGGCTCGAAACGCCTCCATCACGCGGGCGAAATTCTCTCTTTCGATCTTGTCCAGCCCATAGAACCGCTGGCGCAGCGAATCCTCGGCGCGCTCGAGCAGCGCCTGTATCTCTGTCTGTGTCATATCGGCTCAGATCTCCTCCGCGTCGGACTCTTCGGCCCCATCGTCCACTAGGGCGGAAGGCATCGCGCTGTACTGCACGGGGCGGGAGGGCGTGACCGTGGAAATGGCGTGCTTGTAGATCATCTGCTGCTTGCCGTCGCTCTCCAGCAGCACCACAAAGGAATCAAACCCGCGGATGATGCCCTTGAGGGGCACGCCGTTGGTCAGGTGCATGGTGACGGGGATGCGGTTCTTCCGCACGCTGTTGAGGATGATGTCCTGCAGTTCTGCAGAGTTCTTTCCCATGATGAACACCTCTTTCTTTGTTGTCGTCATCATTATATCACGGTTTTCATAAATTTCCTAGGGAATATGCCGTCATTCGCTCGCAAAGTTTCGCGCGTTCCTGCGAATTTGTTGCATCAAACCATCGGATTTTGTCGTTTGCGCGGAACCATGTCAGCTGTCGCTTGGCCAGATGCCGCGTGTTGCGCCGGATGAGCTCCTCCGCTTGCTGCATGCTCGTTTTTCCCAGAATCGCCGCAGCCAGCTCCTTGTAGCCGATGCCCTGCATGGACTGCGCATCGGGGGAAAGCCCGCCGCGCAGCAGGTTCTCCACCTCGCCGCACAGGCCGCGCCGGAGCATCTCCTCCACCCGCTTGTCACACCGGGCATAGAGCGCAGCCCGCTCCATGGTGATGCCCATCAGCACCGGCTCGTAGGGCAGCTCCGCCGGGCGCTCGAGCGATGCCTGCGCGGACTTGGCCACGCCGGTACACTCGTAGATCTCCAGCGCACGGATGACGCGGCGCACATTGTTGGGATGGATGGCGTCAGCCGAGGGCGCGTCCACGCGGCGCAGCTGTTCGTGCAGCGCTTCGTTTCCATGCTCGGCGGCATAAGCCTCCCATTTGGCGCGGATCGCCTCATTGGACTTGACGGCGGTGAAATCCAGTGGAAAGATCAATGCGTTGACGTACAGGCCTGTGCCGCCGCAGACGATGGGCGCCTTGCCGCGGGAGAGGATGTCCGCGATGCAGCGCTGCGCGTCCTCCTTGTACTCGGAGACGCTGTAGGGCCGCGCGGGGTCGACGCAGTCCAGCATGTGGTGCGGGATGCCGCGCATCTCCTGCTGCGTGGGCTTTGCCGTGCCGATGTCCATGCCGCGGTAAATGGCCATGGAGTCGGCCGAAACAACCTCGCCGTCCAGCTGCTGCGCGAGCTCCACGGCTGCCGCCGTCTTGCCCGAGGCCGTGGGGCCGACCACGAAGTAAACCTTCTGCTTCATTGGATGCGCTTGAACTTCCTTTCCAGCTCGTGCTTGGTGATGGGAATGATGATGGGCCGCCCGTGCGGACAGGTGGGCATCTTCTCGCCCGCGATCAGCGCCAGCAGCGTGTTGACCTCCTGCTGCGAGAGCGCATCCCCCGCCTTGATGGCCTTTTTGCACGCCATCTGCACCAGCGCGTCGCGCTTGATGTCGCGCGTCTCCAGCGAGGCAAGCGATTCGATGCGGTCGAGCAACTCCACGAAGAAGTCCTTGGCCTGCGGCGCGCCCAGCAGCATGGGTACCGCCGTAACACGGAAGGTGCGCTCACCAAAGGGCTCGATCTCAAAGCCCATGGAGTTTAGCTTATCCAGGTTTTCGCTCAGCAGGGTCTCTTCGCGCATACTGGCAGTGAAGAGGTAGGGTACCAGCATGGGCTGCGACCGCTTGTGCTCGTCCACCTCCTGGCGGAACCGCTCATACAGGATCCGCTCGTGCGCCGCGTGCTGGTCGATGATGAGCAGCTTGTCGTCGCGCTGCACGAGCAGATAGGTAGAGAACAGCTGCCCGATGATGATGGCCGTCGTGCCGATGGGCTCCACGCGCAGGGGCTGCGCAGGCGGTTCTGCACGCCGCATCTCCTGAGGCGCCTGCACAGGCCTTGCCGGCGGAACGGGATCGCTCCACGGCATTGCACTGGTCATGTGCATGGCGGAAACAGGCGATTCGTGGGCATGCAGCGCCTTGCTGGCCGTCGCGGGCTGGGGCCTTGGAGCCACAAATGCGGGCGCGGCGGCGGGCTGCGTCATGCTCAGCTGCTCCGGCTTTGGTGCAGCGGTCTTTTCCGGTTGGATGGGCTGCGGAATGACCTTGGGCTCTTCCTGCGCAGGCGCGACCTCCCGGAGCGGCTCTGCGGACTGCGCAAAGGCCGTCTCCACGATGGCCTGCACGTTCTCCCGGATGGGGAAATCGTCCTTAAAGCGCACCTCCAGCTTGTTGGGGTGCACGTTGACGTCCACGGCGTCCAGCGGCACGGTGAGGTTGAGCACGCAATAGGGGTATTTGCCGATCATTACGCGCTCGCGGCAGGCGTTCTCCACCGCGGCGGACAGCTGCGCATTGCGGATGCAGCGGCCGTTGACAAAGAAATACTCATAGTTTCGGTTTCCGCGCGCAAGGCTGCCCACGCCTACATAGCCGCTGACGCGTGTCGCGCCGACGCCGCCCTCAAAGGGCAGCACGCCCGAGGAAGCCTCTCTGCCGTGCAGCACATAAATGACGGAGCGCAGATCGCCGTTGCCCACGGTCTGGAACACGGGTTTGCCGTTGTTGACAAAGCGCACGGCGATGTCGGGCCGCGAAAGCGCAAGCTCCGTGGCGACGTCTGCCACATAGCCCGCCTCCGTGGCGGCGCGCTTTAGGAACTTTCTGCGCACCGGCGTGTTGAAGAACAGGTCCTTGACCACAAAGGTGGTACCCTGCGGACAGCCCGCCTCGCGCACGTCCTGCAGCTGGCCGCCCTCCATGACGAGCTTGACGCCCGCGACGGCGTCCTTGACGCGCGTGGTCAGCTCCACCCGCGCCACCGACGCGATGGAGGGCAGCGCCTCGCCGCGGAAGCCCAGTGTACCGATGCGGCTCAGGTCGTCCCCGGAGCGGATCTTGGAGGTGGCGTGCCGCTCAAACGCGACGCGGCAGTCCTCCGGCGCGATGCCGCAGCCGTTGTCCGTCACGCGCAGGTAAGCGATGCCGCCCTCGCGGATCTCCAGCGTCACGGCGGTCGCGCCCGCGTCGAGCGCGTTTTCCAGCAGCTCCTTTGCCACCGACGCAGGCCGCTCCACCACCTCGCCCGCGGCGATGCGGTTGGCCGTCTGCGTGTCCAGCACCTGAATCTTGGCCATGCTCACTTCTCCTTAAATCTTGCGCGCCTTTTCGCGCAGCACGTACAGCAGGTTCATCGCGTCGCGCGGGGACATGGAGTCCATGTCGATCTGCGCGACCTCCTGCGCAAAGCCCACGGCGTTGTACTCCATCAGGCTCAGCTGCTTGTCCTTTTTCTTGCCGCCGAGTATGTTCTGGCCGATGGTGGTCTGGTTGACGTTGTTGACCTCCAGCTTGGCCATGATCTCATGCGCGCGGGAGATCACCGGCTGCGGCAGACCCGCCATCGCCGCCACCTGCACGCCGAAGGAGGAATCCGCCCCGCCCTTCTGGATCTTGCGCAGGAAGATGATCTCGTCGCCGTGCTCCTTGACGGAGACCTGATAGTTGACCACGCCCTCCATCCGGCCTTCCAGCTCGGACAGTTCGTGATAGTGCGTGGCAAACAGCGTCTTTGCGCCGATGCGCTTTTTGTTGCAGATGTATTCCGCCGTCGCCCAGGCGATGGACAGGCCGTCGAACGTGGACGTGCCGCGGCCGATCTCGTCGAGCACCAGCAGGCTTTTCTCCGTCGCGTTGGCGAGTATGGAGGCCATCTCGCTCATCTCCACCATGAAGGTGGATTGCCCCGCCGCAAGGTCGTCCGACGCGCCCACGCGCGTGAAGATGCGGTCGCACAGCGGGATGGACGCGCTGGACGCCGGAACAAAGCTGCCCATGTGCGCCATCAGCGTGATGAGCGCCACCTGACGCATGTAGGTGGACTTGCCTGCCATGTTGGGCCCGGTGATGATCATCATGCGGCCCGCGTCGGTCAGATCCGTGTCGTTGGGTACGAACAGCTCCTTGCTGGTGGCCTCCACCACGGGGTGCCGCCCGTCGCGGATGGTCAGGTCGTACCCCTCGTGGATCTCGGGGCGGCAGTAGCCGTTTTCGTTGGCGACAACGGCCAGCGACTGCAGCGCATCCAGCTCCTTGACGGCGTTTGCCGTCGCCTGAAAGCGCGCGATCTGCCCCATCAGCTGCTCGCGGATCTCGCAGAACAGCTGGTATTCCAACCGCACGGACTTGTCCTGCGCGCCGAGTATGGTCTCCTCCACCTGCTTGAGCTCATCGGTGATGAAGCGCTCGCTGCCCGCCAGCGTCTGCTTGCGCTGGTAGCGGTAGGGCACCATGGTCAGCTGCGAGCGCGTGACCTCGATGTAATAGCCGAACACCTTGTTGTAGCCCACGCGCAGGTTCTTGATGCCCGTCTCCTCGCGCTCCTTCTGCTCGATTTTGTTGATCCATTCCTTGCCGTTGGTGGAAGCGGAGCGCAGCTCGTCCAGCTCCTGATTATACCCTTCACGGATGATGCCGCCCTCGCGGATGGGCAGGGGCGCCTCCGGGTCGATGGCGCGCTCCAGCAGCTCGCAGACGTCCTCCATCGGGTCCAGGCGATTGTAGATGTCGCACAGCGCCTCGCA
>JAXEXP010000146.1:0-37706 GCA_034113365.1 Candidatus Spyradocola sp. | reverse complement strand
CCAAACCATTTGCAGATGGAAAATCGCTTCCGATACAGAAAAATTCGTGTGCGGCTAAGCCGTGCGCGAATTTTTCTGCAATTCGAAAAAGATGAGGTTTCATCTTTTTCGAGCCTGTCGACTTTGTCGACAGGCTAGCCTTCCCCTGACAGGGGAAGGTGGCTTTCACCGCTTCAGCGGCGAAAGACGGATGAGGTCTCTTCCCCGCACTTGTAACGAAGTTGTAGAGATTTCCCAATTCTGTTGAAAAATGAGTTTTTGGCCGATATAATGAAACTGCGGAACGAAAAAAGCTCCAATCCAACCAACGGAGGTACGCATTTTGAATAAACTGACTGCATGGAAACGATGGGCTGCCGCTGCGGTGGCGTTTGCGGCGCTGGCGGGCTGCATGCCCACGGCGCAGGCCGCGTCCTGCACGGGCACGGCCACGGCCAACGTGATGGTGCGCCAGAAGGCCTCCACCTCCTCCACCGCGCTGTCCACCGTCAAGAAGGGGCAGACCGTCACGGTGCTGTCCGTGGACGGCGACTGGGCCAAGGTCAAGGACGGCTCGCGCACGGGCTACGTCGCGCTGCGCTACCTCGACCTGTCGGGCACGCCCTCGACCTCGTCGTCCTCTTCCTCCTCGTCCTCCTCTTCCTCGTCCTCCACGCTGCGCAAGGGCGATGAGGGCGAGGCGGTCAAGGCCATGCAGCAGCAGCTGATCCAGCTGGGGTTCCTCAGCACCGACGCCACGGGCTACTTCGGCTCCGCTACGCGCGAGGCCGTCAAGGCCTTCCAAAAGAGCGCGGGCATCTCCGCGGACGGCGTGGCGGGCAAGGCGACGCTCAGCGCGCTCTCCGATGCGTGCAGCAGCACCGCCCTCTCCGCCTCCGGCTCCCTGCAGAAGGGCGACGAGGGCGCGGAGGTCACGTCGCTGCAGAAGATGCTCATCCAGCTGGGCTACCTGAGCACCGAGGCCACCGGCTACTTCGGCTCGGCCACCAGGAGCGCGGTCGTCGCGTTCCAGAAGGACGCGGGGCTTGACGCCGACGGCTTGGCCGGCAAGGCGACGCTCAGCGCGCTGCAGAAGAAGGCGGGCGGCAGCTCCAACGCCTCCTCGTCCTCCTCCGTGCTGCGCGAGGGCGACGAGAGCGACGCGGTCAAGTCCATGCAGAAGCTGCTCATCGCGGCGGGGTACCTAAAGACCGACGCCACGGGCTTCTTCGGCACGGCGACCGCCGCTGCGGTGCGCGCCTTCCAGAAGGATCACGGCTTGACCGCCGACGGCATCGTGGGCGCGTCCACCATGGCGCTGCTCAACAAGTCCTCCCAGAACACCGGCTCCTCGTCCGACTCCTCCACCGGCTCTTCCTCCTCTGACCCCGCCGAGTCCGCCGGCACGCCCGAGATCCCGCAGGAGACCACGCCCGTGGAGGACACGCAGGTGCGCAACGGCGTGATCCTGGAGGACTGGTGGTCGGGCAAGATCGACACGATCATCAAGCGCGGGCAGACCTTCACCGTCACCGACGTGCTGACGGGAAAGTCCTTCACCTGCGCGCGCTACGGCGGCGAGAACCACCTGGACGCCGAGCCGTACACCGCGGCGGATTCCGCCATCTACTTTGACATCTTCGGCACCACCACCTGGTCGGCGCGCGCCATCTGGCTCACCTTTGACGGGCAGACCTACGCCGCGGCCATGAACGGCATGCCCCACGGCGGCCAGAAGATCACCACCAACAACTTCAACGGCCAGTTCTGCATCCACTTCCTCAACAGCCGCACCCACGGCGGCGACCGCGTCAACGACGACATGCAGGCCCGCATCATGGAGGCCTTCCTCGCCGCGCAATAAGAAGAAATCCCCTTTTGCCCTCCCCTGCGCCCGACGCCGGGGAGGGCATTTTGCGTGTGCGCACCGCATACACATGGGGTATCAAGCGGCAAAGGAGCAATGGGTATGAACGGACGAGAGGGCATGGAGGACAAGGCGCGGCTGGGCCGCGGCAGGGTGCACACGGCGCAGCTGACCAACCGCGAGACGGCCTCCTTTACCGGTGTTGTGGACGTGGAGGCGTTCAACGAGGAAGAGGTCGTGCTGGTGACGGACCTGGGCGTGCTGCTGCTGGCGGGCGAGGGCCTGCACATCGTCAAGCTCAACCTGGACGACGGCGTGCTGGTGGCGGAGGGGCGCATCCTGGCCATGGAGTACGTGCAGGAGAACAAGCCGGCCAAAAAGGGCGTATTTTCCGGGCTGTTCAAGTAGGAGGGGCGCGGCATGCTGTTTGAGACGCTGGGGCAGGCGCGCGTGTTCCTTACGATGGTGGCCTGCGGGGCCGCGGCGGGCGCGCTGTACGACCTGACGCGCCTGGCGCGGGGGCCGTCCAACCGCCGGGGCGCCTGGCTGCCCGACGCGCTGTTTGCGCTGGCGGCGGGGGCGCTGCTGTTCCTGGCGATGGCGCGGGTGCAGCTGCCCGGGCTGCGCGCCTATGTGCTGCTGGGCGGCGCGGTGGGCTGGTTCCTCTACGACGCGTCGGTGTCGCGTTTTTTCCGCTTTCTGGGCGCAAAACTGCGCGAAGCGCGCCGGAAAAAGACGCGCGCCGGCAGTTGACAAGGCCCCGCGCAACGGATATAATTTTAACAGAAAACTGCGCGGAAGGTGGAGATGCGGAAATGGCGAAGCGAAGGCTGACGGCGGCCGCGTCTCTGCGCTGGGGCATCGCGGCGCTGGTGCTGTTCCTGCTGGCGGGCTACGGCGTGACCTACTTCCGGCAGCAGCGCACCATCAATCAGGCGCAGGCGCGCATCGACGAGCTGAACGCCACGCTGGAGGACATGCGCCTGACCGCCGCCGCGCTGGAGAGCGACCTGGAGTTCAGCAAGACCGACGCCTACATCGAGCGCCTCGCCCGCGAGGAGCTGGGGTACGTAAAGCAGGGCGAGATCAAGTTCGTCGCGGAGGAATCAGACGCCCAGGACGGCCAAACGCAGTACGATGCAGACGACAACTGAGCCGCATACGATCGGGTATGCGGCTTTTTTACGACAGAAATGAGGCAAAAGGCATGGCAAAATACGCGGTTTTGGACATTGGGAGCAACTCGGTGCGCATGCTGCTGCACCTGGACGGGCGCGAGACGCTGGAGCTGGAGACCACGCGGCTGGGGCAGGGCGTGGCCGACCGCCTGCTGCAGGCGCAGCCCGTGGCGCGCACCATCGAGGCCATCGGGCGCTTCTGCGGCGAGGCGCGCGCGGCGGGGGCGGAGAAAATCTACGCGTTTGCCACCTCTGCGGTGCGCGACGCGCGCAACCGGGAGGCGTTATTGGAGCCCGTAAAGCGCCTGTGCGGCGTGGAGATCGACGTGATTCCGGGGCAGATCGAGGCGGAATTGGCCTACATGGGCGCTGCGCAGGGGCGCAGAGCGTGCGTGATCGACATCGGCGGGGCGTCCACGGAGCTGGTCGCGGGCGACGGTTCTGTGCGCAAAGCGGTCAGTCTGCAGGTGGGCGCGGTGCGCCTGAAGGAGCGCTGCGGGCAGCATCGCGCAGCAGCGGAAGGCTTTCTGGCGGAGCTGTTTGAGGCGCAAAAAGAAGGCTTTTCGGCATGGAACGACGCGCCGTTTCTGGGCATCGGCGGCACGCTGACGACGCTTGCGGCGATGCAGCAGGGGCTCAAGATCTACGACGAAAAGCGGGTGCACGGGTACGCCTTGACGCACGAAACGGTGCTAGATTGGGTGGACAAGCTGTGGGATCTGCCCGTGGAACAGCGCGTTTTTCCCGGCCTCAAGCCCACCCGCGCGGACATCATCGCGCACGGCGCGCTCATCGCGGAGCGGTTCATGGCGGCGTTCGGACGGGCGCAGATCGTGGTGTCCACGGGCGACAATCTGCACGGATACCTGGCCTGGAAGGGCGTGATCTGATGCTGTGCACCCCCTTTGGGCCGCTGCGCGTGACGGTGGACGGCGTGCCCGCAGCGTACACCGCAGTGCCGCATGTCTACCCGCATCCGCCGGTGCTGGGGCACCCGCTGGCGGGCTGCTGGCGCATCGTAATCCCCGCGAAAGGCGCGAAACGCATCCGTTTGGCGCTGCTTCCGGACGACGAAACGCTGCGCGGATGCGGCACCTCGGGCGAGGATTTTCTGGGCGTGGCGTTCGAGCGCGGGGCGCTGCAGATGACGCTGGGCGCGTGGGACGACGACGCGGACGCGCGGTATGAGACGACATGCGATGCATTCGGCGTGCAGATGGCGCTGCTCGGGCAACTGGACAGCGTGGTGTTTGGCGTGGCTTGGGCGGACGATTTCGTGCCCTCCGACGTGCGCACCTGGTACGCTGCCGACCCCTCGATGGATCCCTGAACGGCTACAATTATCAGACAAAACGCCCCTTGCAGCAAGGATTTTTCGGTGCTGCGAGGGGCGTTTTTTAGTCGTTCATCAGCTGGATGGCGCTGCGGATGGCGTCGGCGGAGGCGTGGAGCTGGGTCATTTCCTCGTCGCTGAGGTGGATGGGGAGGGTCTGGGCGACGCCGTTGACGCCCACGATGCAGGGCAGGCTGAGGCAGACGTCGTACAGGCCGTACTGGCCGGTGAGCAGCGAGGAGACGGTGAGGATGGACTGCTCGTCGCGCAGTATGGCCTCGACGATGCGGCGCACGGCGAGGGCCACGGCGTAGTAGGTCGCGCCCTTGCCCTCGATGATGCGGTAGGCGGCGTTGCGCACCTTGTCGTGGAATTCGTCGCGGACGGTGCGCGACAGGCTGCCCTGGCAGGTGGCGCACAGGCCGCAGTATTCGTCCATGTCCATGCCGGCGATGCTGGTCAGGCTCCAGGCGGGCAGCTCGGTGTCGCCGTGCTCGCCCAGCACATAGGTATGGATATTGCGGGGATCGACGCCCGTGTGCTGCGAGAGCAGGTAGCGCAGGCGCGAGGTGTCCAGCACCGTGCCCGAGCCCAGCACCTGGTTTGCGGGCAGGCCGGACAGCTTCCAGGTGACGTAGGTGAGCACGTCGCAGGGGTTGGTGACGACGAGGAGTATGGCGTGGGGCGCGTGGCGCACCACCTGCGGCACGATGGATTTGAACACCGCGATATTCTTGCGCGTCAGGTCCATGCGCGTCTCGCCGGGCTTTTGGTTGGCGCCCGCGGTGAGGATCACGATGTCCGCGTCGGCGCAGTCGGCGTAGCTGCCCACCTTGATGTCCGCGGGCGGGGCCAGCGGGATGCCGTGGGCAAGGTCCAGCACCTCGCCCTGCGCTTTCTTTTCGTTGAGGTCGATGAGCACCAGCTCCGAGGCCAGGCCCGCGACCAGCAGCGTATAGGCCGTGGTCGCGCCCACCTGGCCCGCGCCCACGATGGCGATCTTGTTGCCCTGTCTTTTCATGGAATCGCTCCCTTCCGGTCGGTATTGCTTACAACTTTACTATACCCGGGACGGGCGCGGACTAATATGAAGTTTTTCCGAAGAAGCGCGTCAGTCGTCGGGGTTTGCGAAGGCCTCCAGGCGCGAGGCGGGCTTTTCGGCCTTGGCGTCGCCGTGGCGGACGAAGAGCATGGTGACAAAGGAGACGGCGACGCACAGCGCGCCGTAGGGGAAGAGCGTGACGTAGCCCACGTTTTCCAGCAGCGCGCCGGAGAGTATGGGCGTGAGGATCTGCGCGGCCATGGAGAAGGTGTAGTAAAAGCCGGTGTAGCGGCCCACGTCCGCGCCGCGGGCGAGCTCAACGACCATGGGGTAGGAATTGACGTTGATGGCGGCCCAGGCGATGCCGGCCAGCGCAAAGAGCGCGAACATGCCGGCGTTGAAGGACTTGAAGAGTGCGGCGGAGCCGAACACTGCGGCCAGCAGCGCCACGCCGCACAGTATGGTCTTTCTGCGGCCGATCTTGCCCGAGAGCGCGGCGACGGGCAGGTAGGCGCAGATGGCGGCGGCCTGCGCCACGATCAGCGTATAGGAGAACGCGCCGCCGGTTAGGTTCCAATAGAAGCGGGCGTACTTGGAAAACGCGGTGGTGACGGCGTTATAGCCCATGAACCAGAAGAACACCGAGGACAGGATGAGCACGAGGGAGCGCTTTTCGGGGCGGGTCAGGCCGCGGGCGGGGGAATCCTTGCGCTCCTCCCGGGGCTCGTCGGGGACGCGCATGCGGTTTTCGCGGATGGTGAGCGCGAGCACGGTCACGGCGGCGACCATGATGCAGGCCACGGCGGCAAACAGCGGCAGGTAGCTGGGATTCTCGGTCTTGGGCACGAGCAGCGCGATGAGGGCGAGCGACGCGATGCCGCCCACCGAGCCCATCAGGTTGATGACGGCGTTGCCCTTGGAGCGCACGGGCTTGGGCGTCAGGTCGGGCATGAGCGCGACGGCGGGCGAGCGGTACAGGCCCATGGACAGCAGCGTCAGCCCCAGAGCGCACATGAACCAGACCAGATTGCGCGCATTGGCGGCAAGGGGCAGCTGGATCATGCAGACCATGGCAAGCGCCGTGCCGCACACGATGAAGGGCATGCGGCGGCCCAGGCGGGTGTGGGTCCTGTCCGACAGCGTGCCGAACAGCGGCAGCAGAAACAGCGCCAGCACGTTGTCCAGCGCCATGACGCCGCCGGCGATGGTGTCGCCGATGGCAAAGTCCTCCTTGAGGATGAGGGGGATGATGGAGTCGTAGACCTGCCAGAAGGCGCTGATGGACAGAAAGGCAAGTCCGGTCAGTATGGTGCGCTTGACGTTGAGCTTTGGCATGGCGATCCCTCCGTTGATTTATTGTTATGTACCCGCAGGATACATAATTTAGCGTTTTTACTTATAGAATAAAATGTATTTCTCCGTGCTTTTGCAGGGGACGGAACAATAATAAGGGGCTTTTTTGTCTGAAAAATACGGAAAATGCCGGATTTCACTGGATTTTTTCTTGTACCGCACTGTGGAATATGTTAAAATCAACCACAGTGAGCATGTTTTTTGGCATGGCAGTTAGTTTGGAGGATAAAGTGTATGGAACGCATCTACAACGTTGACTGGATCAAGGACTCCATCGTGGGCAACCTGGAGCGCAAATTCGGCTGCACGCTGGATGAGGCGACCGAGGAGCAGATCTACGAGGCTGTCGCGCTGACCGTCCGCGATCAGATCATGGATAAATTCGTGGAGTCGCGCCACCTGCGCCACGAGGAGAAGGCGCGCCGCGTCTACTACCTGTCCGTGGAGTTTCTGATGGGCCGCGCGCTGCACAACAACATACTGAACCTGGTGCGCACCAGCGACTACCAGAAGGCGCTCAAGGAGCTGAACATCTCCCTTGACGCCATCGCCGAGCAGGAGGCCGATCCGGGCCTGGGCAACGGCGGTCTGGGGCGTCTGGCCGCCTGCTTCCTGGATTCGCTGGCGACGCTGGATATGCCCGCGATGGGCTGCACCATCCGCTACGAGTACGGCCTGTTCCGCCAGAAGATCGTGGACGGCAACCAGGTGGAGCTGCCCGACAACTGGCTGGAGAACGGCTGCGTGTGGGAGGTGCAGCAGAGCGACGCCTGCGAGGTGCACTTTGGCGGCCGCGTGGTCGAGGAGCAGGTGGGGGACCGCACGGTCTACCGCCACGTGGACTACAACACGGTGCTGGCCATCCCCTACGACATGCCCTGCGTGGGCTATGACGTGGACAACGTCGTGCCGCTGCGCATGTGGTCCGCACGGGCGCCCAAGCGCATCAACATGGAGTACTTCAACCGCGGCGACTACGTGCGCGCGATGGACGAGCGCAACCTGGCCGAGGTGATCTCCAAGGTGCTCTACCCGGAGGACAACCACTACGAGGGCAAGGAGCTGCGCCTGAAGCAGCAGTATTTCTTTACCTCCGCTACCATACAGTATATCATCAAAAACTACAAAAAGCACTATGGAACGGACCTTAAAAAGCTGCCGGAAAAGGTGGTCATCCACATCAACGACACGCATCCGGCGCTGGCCATCCCCGAGCTGATGCGCCTGCTGGTGGATGAAGAGGGCATGAGCTGGGAGGACGCGCTGACCGTCGCCAAGAACATATTTGCCTACACCAACCACACCGTGATGGCCGAGGCGCTGGAGCGCTGGCCCGAGGACATGGTGCGCACCACGCTGCCCCGCGTCTATCAGATCCTGCAGGGCCTCAACGAGGAGTTCTGCCAGCGGCTGTGGGAGGCCTACCCCTACCAGTGGGAGCGCATCGGCGGGCTGGCCATCATCTCCTACGGGCAGATCCACATGGCGAACCTGTGCTGCGCCTACGCCTTCTCCGTCAACGGCGTCTCTCAGCTGCACGCGGAGATCCTCAAGAACAGCACCTTCCACGACTACTACCAGATGGACCCCGACAAGTACATCGGCATCACCAACGGCATCACGCACCGCCGCTGGCTGATGTGCGCCAACCCGCGCCTGACCCAGCTGATCTGCGAGGCCATCGGCGACAAGTGGGTCAAGGACCCCGAGCGGCTGGCGGATCTGATGCCCTTTGCGGACGACAGCGCGTTCCTGGAGAAGTTTGCG
Organism: Candidatus Spyradocola sp.; assembly: GCA_034113365.1. GTDB lineage: Bacteria > Bacillota > Clostridia > Christensenellales > UBA1750 > Spyradocola. The sequence continues at coordinate 29,187 of JAXEXP010000146.1, read as the reverse complement.
GCCATCAAGCAGGAGAACAAGAAGGACTTCGGCGCGTGGCTGGCGCGGCACCAGGACACCGCGTTTGACCCCGACACCATGCTGGACGTTCAGGCCAAGCGCCTGCACGAGTACAAGCGCCAGCTGCTCAATATTCTGCACGTGATCTCGCTCTACAACCGCATTGTAGACGATCCCACCTTTGAGATGAAGCCGCGCACCTTCCTCTTCGGCGCCAAGGCCGCGCCGGGCTACATGCGCGCCAAGCTCATCATCAAGCTGATCAACGCGGTGGCGGCCAAGGTCGCCGCGCACCCCAGAGCCAGCCAGATGATCAAGATCATCTTCCTGGAGAACTACGGCGTGACCTGCGCCGAGCACCTGATGCCCGCCGCGAACCTGTCCGAGCAGCTGTCCACCGCGGGCAAGGAGGCCAGCGGCACCGGCAACATGAAGTTCATGATGAACGGCGCGCTGACCATCGGCACCATGGACGGCGCCAACATCGAGATGTACGACCGCGTGGGCAAGGGCAACATCTTCATCTTCGGCCTGCGCAGCGACGAGGTGGACGCGCTGTACGCCAACCAGAGCTACCGCGCGGGCGAGGTGTACGAGCAGAGCGCCGCGATCCGCCGCATCATGGACGAGCTGGTGGACGGCACCTTCGGCGGCAGCCGCACCTTCTCCGACCTGTACCACGCGCTGCTCTTCGGCGACAACGGCGGCATGGCTGACCCCTACCTGGTGCTGAAGGACTTTGCGGACTACGCGCGCATGCAGGAGATCGTCAACCGCCTCTACGACACGCGCACCTGGTGGCGCAGCGCCGTCATCAACGTGGCGCAGTCGGGCTACTTCTCCTCCGACCGCACGATTCAGGAGTACGTCGACAGGATCTGGCGCGTTGAGCCGCTGCACGGAGGCAAGTAAGCCGTATGTCCACAATCAAGCACGATTCCCAACAGCAATGCTACCGCTGGCCGCAGGGCGCGCGTCCCTGCGGCGGCAGCGTGCGGCTGCGCCTGTCCGCGCCCGAGGGCTGTGTATGCACGCTGCGCCTGTGGTCGGACGAGGGCGAGCGCAAGCTGCCCATGGCGCTGCGCGGCTACATGAGCGGCAGCGCGCTGTACGAAACCACGCTGCCGCTGCCCGAAAAGCCGCAGGTGCTGTGGTACTATTTCATCATCCAGATGGGCGAGGAGACCCTCTGGTACGGCAACAACGCCGAGCAGCTGGGCGGCGAGGGGCAGAAGTACCCGCATCAGCCGCCGTCCTTCCAGATCACGGTGTACGACCGCGAGTATCAGACGCCCGAGTGGATGCACGACGGCGTGATGTATCAGATCTTCGTGGATCGCTTCTGCGACGGCGGGGAGAAGCTGCTGGACAAGAAGCCCTGGCTGACCACGCACGAGCACTGGGATGAACTGCCCAATCCGTACAGCAATCAGCCCTACGGCGCGGATCTGAAGCATGACTTTTTCGGCGGCAACCTGCGCGGCGTGATCCAGAAGCTGCCGTACCTGCGGAAGCTGGGCGTGACGGTGCTGTACCTGAACCCCATCTTTGAGGCGCAGTCCAACCACAAGTACGACACGGGCAACTACGAGAAGGTGGATCCCACCTTCGGCACCAACGAGGACTTCGAGCTGCTGTGCCGCGAGGCGAAGAAGCTGGGCATGCGCGTGATGCTGGACGGCGTATTCTCCCACACGGGCGACAACAGCGTGTACTTCAACCGCTACGGTCTGTACGACTCGGTGGGCGCGTATCAATCCGAGGAGTCGCCTTACGCGTCGTGGTATCATTTCAACAAGTTCCCCGACGATTACGGCTGCTGGTGGGGCTTCAAGAGCCTGCCGGAGGTGGACGAGAACAACCCGGCGTACCGCGAGTTCATCATCCGCGGGGAGAACAGCGTGGTGGCGCAGTGGATCCGCAGGGGCGCGTCGGGCTGGCGTCTGGACGTGGCCGACGAGCTGCCCGACGACTTCATCTGCGAGCTGCGCGCGCGCGTCAAGCAGGAGAACCCCGACGCGGCGGTGCTGGGCGAGGTGTGGGAGGACGCCTCCCGCAAGGAGGCCTACGGCCAGCTGCGCACCTACGCGCTGGGCAAGTCGCTGGACAGCGTGATGAACTACCCGCTGCGCACGGCGCTGCTGGACTTCTTCACGGGCAAGCGAGACGCTGCGGGCTTTGCGCGGACGATACTGTCGCTGTACGAGAACTATCCGCGGCCCATGTTCTACGCACTGATGAACCTGATCGGCAGCCACGACCGGGCGCGCGCCATCAACGCGCTGGCGGGGCTGTCGGGCGAGGATCTGCCCAAGGAGAAATGGGCGGAGCTGAAGGTGGACGGGCCGCACTACGAGATGGCGAAGCGGAAGCTGGCGGCGGCGTTTGCGCTGGTGTGCGCGCTGCCGGGCATGCCCACGATCTACTATGGCGACGAGGCGGGCGCGCAGGGCGCGGGCGACCCCTACAACCGCGGGACGTATCCGTGGGGGCGCGAGGATCAGGAGCTGATCCACACCTACGAGCAGCTGATCGCGCGGCGCAAGGGCGAGGCGCTGTGGCGCCGGGGCACGCTGGACATACTGGCGCCGCATCCCGACGTGCTGCTGGTGGTGCGCGCCATCGAGAACGGCCGCGACGCGCTGGGGCACAAGGCGCTCAACGGGCGCGTGCTGTTCGCGATCAACCGCGGGCAGGAGACCATCCGCCTGCTGCCCGACCTGACGGATCCGAGGCTAGCGCCCTTTGCGCGCAGCATCAGCGAGATGGTGCTGCCGCCGCTGACGCCCTGTTATTTTAAGGCGTAGTGCTTGCACATCGCGTTTGAATGCGCTATGATAGGGGTATACTCTGGGTAACAACGCAAGGAGGTAAGAAACATGTTTGTCGTCAATAAGGATATGACCATCGGCGAGGTGATCCGCGAGGACCGCAAGGCCGCCGCGATCCTGATGCAGTTCGGCATGGGGTGCATCGGCTGCCCGCATGCGCAGATGGAGTCGCTGGCGGAGGCCGGCGGCGTGCACGGCGTGGACGTGGATGCGCTGGTCGCGGCGCTGAACGAGTACTTCGCCAACAAGTAAGCCATTCAGATGAAAGACGGACGCAGCGGTTGGATGCTGCGCCCGTTTTTTATTTGCCGGTTTTCCAGAGGAAGGCCTGAAAAATGGCGGTACAGGGCCTGCGAGGAACGCATCGAGCGCGGGACCGGTGAAGGTTTTGCCGTCAAAGAGCAGGTTTTTGCCGTGGAGGTCGCGGTGGATGGGCTTTATTTGCCGGTTTTCCAGAGAAAGGCTCGGTAGATGGCGGTGCAGGTTTGGGTCAGCGGGGGAAATGCGGCGCGCTCGGCGGCGCTGAGGGGCTGGACTTCTTCGTAGCCCGCGAGGAGCGCGTCGAGCGCGGGGCTGGTGAGGGACTCACAGCAGGCGAGGTAGCACAGGTCGTAGACGCGGAAATTGACCTGCGCGAGGTCAAAATCGATGAAGCCGGTGAAGGTTTCGCCGTCGAAGAGCAGGTTTTTGCCGTGGAGGTCGCGGTGGATGGGGCCGCGGGGCAGCTGCGGGGCGAGAAGATCCAGCTGACGCGCGGTGCGCTCCAGCGCGGAGAGGTGTTCGGGGGCGTGAACGGCGTACTGCTCCCCTACCCAGCCGCGCAGCTCGGCGGCAAGGTCGGCCTGGGACAGGCTCTCGTCGAGGTGCGCGGCCTGCATCGCACGGTGGAGCCGGGCGATGGCTCGGCCCAGCGTGCGGGTGCGGGTGGGAGTGTCGTTGAGGTGGTCGGGATGGACGCCGGGCAGGCGGGTGGTGAGCAGGTCGGGGCCGTCGAGGTCGAGAACGCGGGGCGTGGGGGCGTGCTGGGCGGCGAGCGCGTCCAGCAGTCGGGCGGCGCGGGCGGCGGAGGCGGCGTCGGGGTAGCGCTTGCGCAGGGCCCCCTCCCCCACCGCCCAGACGTTGGGGCGCAGCTCGGTGACGGGCGGCTCCGTCAGGGGGCGGGAGAGGCAGAGGCAGTCGGGCAGGTCGGGGTCGGTGTAGCCGGTGTCGGCAAAGCCCAGCTTGCGGTAGAGGTGCAGCGCGGGGGCGTCGTCCCTGTGGACGCAGAGCTCGACGGTGTCGAAGCGGCGCTCGCGGGTGAGCAGGGCGAGCAGCTGCGTCAGCGCGGACTGGGCGATGCCGCGGTTCTGGGCGGAGGCGTCCACGAGCAGCTGCTGCAGCTCGTAGCAGGCAGGCGGGTCGGTCAGGTCGCGCACGAGGAGAAGGCCGGCGAGCGTGCCGTCGGCGGCGATGCCGAAGGCGCGGGCGTTGCTGGCGCGCAGGGCGTAGGCGCGGGCGAGTATGCCCACGGCGGGCGCGACGAAGCGCTGCTGCTCGGGCGTGACGCGCAGGCGGGCGGCGTCCAGCCAGTTTTGTTCGTTGATGTCTGTCAGTGTGACCATGGGAGGCTCCTTTTGGGGTGTGGATTTTGGAGTGCGCCGGGGGTACCTCATCCGTCAAGCCTGCGGCTTGCCACCTTCCCCTCAAGGGGAAGGCTTTTGGGTGGTTCTGGGGTGGGATGGTGCGCGCGGGGGGACACCTCATCCGTCAAGCCTTCGGCTTGCCACCTTCCCCTCAAGGGGAAGGCTCAGCCTGTCAAAAAACAGGCATGTGCTCCCCGGGGAGGCATGAAGGGGCCGCAGCCCCTTCATCTTCAATCCGCAGGCGGGGGCGTGTACCCCGCCGAGGAGCGATTTTCTGTACGTTAGGAAGGGTAAAGATGGATGGCTCCTCTTTTTCATCCGTTCCCAAACCATTTACAGATGGAAAATCGCTTCCGATACAGAAAAATTCGTGTGCGGCAAGGCCGTGCGCGAATTTTTCTGCAATTCGAAAAAGATGAGAATTCATCTTTTTCGAGCCTGTCGACTTTGTCGACAGGCTGCACCTTCCCCTCGAGGGGAAGGCTTTTGGGGGAACTGAGAGGTCTGGTTTATTGAAAAAACCGGCCGTACAGCGGTGTGTACGGCCGGTTTTGGCGTCTTGAGGACGCTTATTCGGCTTTCTCTGCCTTTTCAGGCTTGGGAGTTTTTTCGGGCTTGGGGGACTTTTCGGGCTTGTCGGCGTCGAGGGCGACGGCCTGCTCGGGGGCGAGCTTGTTGTAGAGCTCCATGTACTTCCTCGCGCTGGCATCCCAGCCGTAATCGCCGCGCATGCCGTTGCCGATCAGCTTGCGCCAGGACTTCTTGTCCTCGCGGTAGGTGGTGACGGCGCGACGGATGGCGTCGAGCATGTCGTGCGCGTTGTAGGAGTAGAAGGTGAAGCCCCTGCCCTCGCCGGTGACGGGGTTGAAGGCGGGCACGGTGTCCTTGAGGCCGCCCGTCTCGCGGACGATCGGCACGGTGCCGTAGCGCAGCGAGATGATCTGGGACAGGCCGCAGGGCTCAAAGGCCGAGGGCATCAGGAACATATCGCAGCCCGCGTAGATGCGGTGCGCCAGCTCGTGGTTCATCTGGTTCCAGGAGGCCACCTTGCCCTGGTAGCGGTGGGCCGCCCAGTTGAAGAGGTTGACGTACTTCTCCTCGCCCATGCCCAGCACGACGAGCTGCACGTCCATGCTCATGATCTCGGGCAGCACGCGCTCGACCAGGTCCAGGCCCTTCTGGGAGGACAGGCGCGAGACGATGCCGATCATGGGCACGTCGGGGCGAACCTCCAGGCCCAGCTGCTGCTGGAGCGCGGCCTTATTGATGGCCTTGCGCTTGCCCTGGGTCACGACGTTGTAGCGCTCGACGATCAGGGGATCGCGGCTGGGGTTGTACTCGTCGGTATCGATGCCGTTGAGGATGCCGGTCAGGCTCTCGTGGCGCGCACGGAGCAGGCCGTCCAGGCGCTCGCCGTAGTAGGCGGTCTGGATCTCATTGGCATAGGTGGGGCTGACGGTGGTGATCTCGTCGGTGTAAACCAGGCCGCCCTTCATGAAGGAGGCGGCGCCGAAGAACTCGAGCTTGTCGTTGGTGTAGGCGTCCCAACCAAAGCCCATCAGGTCCTCGATGTAGTCCATGCCGAACACGCCCTGGTACTGCAGGTTGTGGATGGTGAACACCGTGTGGATGCCCTGATAGAAGGGCGCGGCGGCATACTGGCGCTTGAGCAGCACGGGGATGAGGCCGGTCTGCCAGTCGTGGCAGTGCAGCACGTCGGGCTTGTAGTCGATCAGCGGCAGCATTTCGAGCACGGCGCGGTCGAAGAACGCAAAGCGCTCGCCCTCGTCGCCGCCCCAGCCGTAGACGGAGGGTCGGTTATAGTAGAACTCGTTGTCGATGAAATAGAAGGTGACGCCGTCCAGCTTGAGCGTTTCAATGCCGCAATACTGGCGTCTCCAGCCCAGGTTGACGTAGAAATACGTCAAGTGCTCCATCTGTTCGCGCCACTTGGGCTGAACGTCGCGGTACAGGGGCAGCACCACGCGCACTTCCGCGCCCAGCTTCTTGAGCTGCTTGGGCAGCGCGCCGCAGACATCCGCCAGGCCGCCGGTCTTTACAAAAGGAACACATTCAGAGGTTGCAAACAGGATCTTCACGCATTTCCCGCCTTTCGAATAAGTGAGGTTTTAGATCACCGCGTTCTTTTCGATGACGATCGGATAGCTCTCCTGACCGACGATGCGGCGATCGCGCTTGATGAAGGCATCCTTATCGGAGATGACGTAGCTGAGCTGCGCGCCATCCTGGACCTCCACGCCCTGCATGAGGATGCAGTCCTTGACGACGGCGCCCTTGCCTACGCGCACGCCGCGGAAGAGTATGGAGTTCTCCACCGTGCCTTCGATGATGCAGCCGTCGGCGACCAGGGTATTGGTCACCTTGGCGCCCGCTTCGTAACGGGCGGGGACTTCGTCCTTGACCTTAGTATACACCGGATTGGGCTTGTAAAGCAAGGGGGTGCGGATGCTCTCGTCCAGCAGATCCATGTTAAGCTTGCGGTAAGCCTCGACGGACTCGATTCTTTTGACGTAGCCCTCGTACTTGTAGCCGTAGATCTTGAGGTTCTTCATCTGCTGAATGAGCACGTCGCGCACGAAATCGGAATGATAGTGCGCGGCGGAGACCTCGACCAGGTAGGTCAGCAGCGCCTTGTCCATGATGTAGACGTCCATGGCGACGGCGGGGTAGGTGTTCAGGCGGGGCGAGACCTCGATGTCCACCACGCGGCCGTCCTCGTCGAGCTTAAGGTGCGTGCGCTCGGCGTCTGCGGACAGCTCGGACTCTGCGGGCACGTTATAGAGTATGGTGATGTCCGCGCCGGTCTCCAGGTGCTGGCGCAGCATGTCGTCGTAGGTGGTGTTGAACACCGTGGAGGAATCCGTGATGAGCGCATAGCGCTGGGAGGCGCGGCGCACGTAGGACAGATTGGCGCGGATGGCGTCCAGCAGGCCGGTGTAGGAGCCTGTGTTGCCGCGGGTGACATAGGGCGGCAGGATGAACAGGCCGTCGCGCTTGCGGTTGAGGTCCCAGGCCTTGCCGGACTCGAGGTGATCCATCAGCGCGTGGTAGTTGCGCTGGGTGATCAGGCCGACGTTGGTGATGCCGGAGTGCACCATGTTGCTCAGCAGCACGTCGATGACGCGGTAGCGTCCGCCGATGGGCATGGCGGCGATGGAGCGGGAGCGGGTCAGGTCGCGCAGGCGAACGTCGCTCTCGTCATTGGTATAGATCAGACCGAATACGTCTTTCATTTTGCTTCCTCCTCAGCCTTGGCCAGGCGCTTTGCGAGCACCTCGGTATCCACCTGCTCGCCGGGCTTGACCACGGAATACTCGGGCAGCGTGGTCTCGGGGCCGACGACGGCGATGCGGCCGTTGCCGCCCACCACGGAGTCGGGGCCGACCACGGCGTTCTCCGAGACGATGGCGCGGCGGATGCGCGCGCCCTTGCAGATGACCGCGCCATTCATAATGACGGAATTTTCAACGACGGCGCCCTCCTCCACCTGCGCGCCCGAGAAGAGGATGGAATGCTCCACCTTGCCGGCGACCGTGCAGCCCTCGGTGACCATGGAGCCGGAGACCTCGGCGCCCGCGGCGATGTAGTGCGGGGGCAGCACGGGGTTGCGGCCGTAGATGCGCCAGGAGGAATCGTAGAGGTTGAAGGCCGGGGGGGTCTCCAGCAGGTCCATATTGGCCTCCCACAGGGACTCGATGGTTCCCACGTCCTTCCAGTAGCCCTCGAAGTTGTAGGCCACCATGTGCTTGCCCTCACCCAGCATGCGCGGGATGATGTTCTTGCCAAAGTCGTTGGAGGACTCGGGGTTGGCCTCATCCTCGATGAGGTACTGCTTGAGGTCCTTCCAGTTGAACACGTAGATGCCCATGGAGGCGTTGTTGGACTTGGGCTCGGCGGGCTTCTCCTCGAACTCGACGATGTCGCCCTCCTCGTTGGTGTTCATGATGCCAAAGCGCGAGGCCTCGTTCCACGGCACGGAGTAGACGGCGATGGTGCAGTCGGCGTGCTTCTTTTCATGCACGGCGATCATGTCGGAGTAGTCCATCTTGTAGATGTGGTCGCCCGAGAGCACGAGCACGTACTGCGGATCGTACTGCTCGATGAAGGCCAGGTTCTGGTAGATGGCGTTGGCGGTGCCCTTGTACCAGGTGCCGGACTTGCCCTTCTGGTAGGGAGGCAGCACGTAGGCGCCGCCGGTGAGGCGGTCCAGGTCCCACGGCATGCCGTTGCCGATGTAGGAGTTGAGCTCCAGCGGCTGGTACTGCGTCAGCACACCCACCACGTCAATGCCAGAGTTGGAGCAGTTGGACAGCGGGAAGTCGATGATGCGGTACTTACCGCCGAAGGGTACGGCAGGCTTTGCCATATTCTTGGTCAGCACGCCCAAGCGGCTGCCCTGTCCGCCCGCAAGCAACATGGCGACACATTTTTTTCCCATTATTACACCCTCTTTTATAGTAATTGGAAGAGCGAACGAAAGCTACTTTGCGGGGCGCGGGCGCTTTTTGCGCGGGTGCGCACCCTTGTAGGCGTCAAACTCGAGATAGATGCAGGACAGCGGCGGCACCACCAGCTCCACCGAGTAGCGGCGGTTCTGATGCGGGATGTCCTCGGTACGGAGGAGCTTTCCGCCATTGCCCTTGCCCGAGCCCGCGTAACAAAGGTCGTCGGAGTTGAAGATCTCGCGCAGCACGCCCGCCTTGGGCATGCCCACGCGGTAGCGCTCGTGGTAATTGGGCGTGAAGTTGATCACCGCCATGACGCGGTTGCCGTCCTTGTCGGTGCGGATGAAGGAGAATATGGAATTGTCGGCATCGTCGGCGTAGCACCAGGTGAAGCCGTCCCAGGACTTGTCGATCTGGTACATGGGCGGATGCGAGGCGTAGAACTTGTTGAGGTCGGCGGTGTACTGCTTCATCTGGGGGTGCTTGTCATAGGCGAGCAGGAACCAGTCCAGCTGTCCCAGCTCCTTCCACTCGATGAACTGGCCGAACTCCGTGCCCATGAACATGAGCTTCTTGCCGGGGTGGGCGTACATGTAGCCCAGCAGCGCGCGCAGGGAAGCGAACTTCTTCCAGATGTCACCGGGCATTTTGTCCAGCATGGACTTCTTGCCGTGGACGACCTCGTCGTGCGAGAAGGGCAGGATGTAGTTTTCGGAGAATGCGTAGAACATGGAGAAGGTCATCTTGTTGTGATGGTACTTGCGGTAGATGGGGTCCATCTCCATGTAGTCCAGCACGTCGTGCATCCAGCCCATGTTCCACTTGAAGCCGAAGCCCAGGCCGCCGTCGCAGGTGGGCGCGGTGACCAGCGGGAAGGCGGTGGCCTCCTCGGCACTGATCATGATTCCCGGGAAATCACGGTAGGCGATCTCGTTGATCTCGCGAAGCAGCGAGATAGCCTCCAGGTTCTCTCTGCCGCCGAACTGGTTGGGGGCCCACTTGCCCTCCTCCTTGCCGTAGTCGTGGTAGAGCATGTAGGACACGGCGTCCACGCGCAGGCCGTCGGCATGGAACTGCTTGAGCCAGAACACCGCGGAGGACTTGAGGAAGGAGCGCACCTCGTTGCGGCCGAAGTCGAACATCGCGGTGCCCCAGGACTCGTTCTCAGCGCGGCGCCAGTCGCCGCTCTCGTAGAGGTGATCGCCGTCAAAGTGGTACAGGCCGTGGGCGTCCTTGGGGTAGTGCGCGGGCACCCAGTCCAGGATCACGCCGATGCCCGCCTGATGGAAGGCGTCGATGAGGCGCATGAGGCCCGAAGGATCGCCAAAGCGCGAATTTGCGGCAAAATAACCCGTAACCTGGTAACCCCACGAGCCGTCGAAGGGGTGCTCCATCACGGGCAGCAGCTCGACGTGGGTGTAGCCCATTTCCTTGACATAGGGCACCAGCTCGTCGGCCATGCGGTCATAGGTATACAGGCGGCCCTGCTCGTCCAGCTTCCAGGAGCCCAGGTGCACCTCATAGATGGTCACGGGGCTGTGGTAGGGGTCGAACTTGGGGCGCTGCGCCATCCATTCGCCGTCGTTCCAGCGATAGGTATTGATGTCGTAGGTCTTGCTGGCCGTGTTGGGGCGGGTCTCGGCGTGGAAGGCGTAGGGGTCGGCCTTCATAAACCAGTTGCCGTGCGGCCCGCAGATGGCGTACTTATAGGAGGCAAACTGCTTGACGCCGGGGATCTCCAGTTCCCAGACGCCGTTGTGATTCACCATGGGGTTGCGGGTGTGATCCCAGTCGTTGAAATCACCCACCACGCTCACCGCGCGGGCATTGGGCGCCCAGACGGCAAACGAATATCCGCCTTTGGTGGGGTGCGCACCCATGAACTCATAGGCGTAGGCGCAATTTCCCTGGCGGAACAGATAGCTTTGCATCTCATCCATCGATTTCGCACCTCCTGCCCCCGCGTGCGGGAGCATGTAAACTATATGTTAATACAATCATATCATAAAATTCTGCGATTGGCTACACCTTTTTGGGTGAAATGATGATATTCCGTAAATTTCCCTGGGGCGCATGCGGAAAACCCTCTTTATTCCGGGATTTTTTCATGTTACAATAGGAGCGTAAGGATTGTGCAAACATATATAAAATCCTTGCAAAAAAATACGTTTCCAAGGGGAGGCATGACACATGGAAAAAATCGTACTGGGCTCCACCGGCATTGCGGCCACGCGCTCGGGTTTTGGCGCGCTGCCCATCCAGCGGCTGAGCAAGGAGGCGGCTGCGGCGCTGCTCTACCGCGCGTACGAGGGCGGCATCAACTTTTTTGACACCGCAAACGCCTACACCGACTCGGAGGAGAAGATCGGCATGGGGCTGTCGAAGGTGCGCGGCGAGATCTTCATCGCCACCAAGACCGGCTCGAGCACGCCCGATGGGTTCTGGAAGCACCTGGAGCTGTCGCTGGAGCGCATGAAAACCGATTACATCGACATCTACCAGTTCCACAACCCCTCCGCCATGCCTTCGGACGAGATGCTCTCGTGCATGATCAAGGCCAAGGCGCAGGGCATGATCCGCCACATCGGCGTGACCGCGCACCGGCTGGACGTGGCGCGGCAGGAGGTGGAATCGGGCGCGTTTGAGACGCTGCAGTTCCCGCTGTCGGCGCTGTCGAGCGAGGAGGATCTGGACCTGGTGCGGCTGTGCAAGGAGAAGAACATGGGCGTCATCGGCATGAAGGGGCTGGCAGGCGGCCTGCTGACCAGCGCGGCGCCCACGATGGCGTATCTTCGCCGGTTTGACAACCTGGTGCCCATCTGGGGCTTCCAGAGGGACTGCGAGCTGGACGAGGTGCTGGAGCTGGAGAAGAACCCGCCCGCGCTGGATGAGGCGATGCAGGCGCGCATCGAGAAGGACCGCCGCGAGCTGGCTGGGGATTTCTGCCGCGGCTGCGGCTACTGCCTGCCCTGCCCGGCCGGCATCCCCATCAACAACGCGGCGCGCATGCCGCAGCTCATCCGCCGCTCGCCCTCCGCGTCGTGGATGACGGAGGAATTTGCCGCGGAGATGGAGAAGATCGAGAACTGCATCGGCTGCCGCGCGTGCGCCAAGCGCTGCCCCTATCAGCTGGACACGCCCGCGCTGCTCAAGGCGTCGCTGGCCGACTACCGCGCCTTCCGCAAGGAGTTCCTCGCCAACCAGCAGTGACGGCAGACAGAGTACTGAGAGATTTCTCGCTGCGCTCGAAATGGCACGCCCCTATCTCGGCCAGGGCACGCAGCTTCGGCTCACGCTCCCGGTTCCCGTCGAGGGAACCCGGCTCCCCCCCTTGCGGGGGAGCATTCACGCAAGCGCTGCGAGTTTAGCCTGTGGCAACACAAGAGGTACTCTGCCCCGGTGCGCCCCCGGTTCCCGTCGAGGGAACCTGGCTCCCCCCTTGTGGGGGAGCACTCCCGCAGAACGCAGCGATATTAACAAACATAACAAAAGGAGTACAAACTATGGGTCACTATCAGAATTTCAAGACCGTGATCTACTGCACCGCGCAGTCGATGGTGAACATTTCGCCCGAAAGTCTGCAGCGGCAGATCGATTTCTTCCAAAAATACGTCGGGGTGGACAAGGTCTACCTCGAGCCCTACCGCGACGACTGCCTCATTCCCCGCGAGCAGCTGCGCCGCTGCAAGGAGATCTTCCACCGGAACGGCATTGAGATCGCGGGTGGCATCACCACCACCATTGCCGGGCAGGGCGAGCAGGACGCGGGCCGTCAGCGGCTGTTCAACACCTACTGCTTCTGCAACGAGCGCATGCGCAGGCATCTGAAGGAGACGGTGGAGTTCATCGCGTCGGAATACGACGAGTTCATCATCGACGACTTCTTCTTCACCAACTGCACCTGCGACGACTGCAGAGCGGCCAAGGGCGACCGTTCGTGGGAGGAATTCCGCCTGGAGCTGATGCGCGAGGTGTCGGAAAACCTCGTCATCAAGCCGGCCAAGGCCGTCAACCCCAACATCAAAATCACTGTCAAGTTCCCCAACTGGATGGAGAGCTATCAGGAGGCGGGCTACAACCCCGGCCAGCAGAAGGATCTGTTCGACAGGATCTACACGGGCACGGAGACGCGCCATCAGAAGCACACGGACCAGCATCTGCCCCGGTACCTGAGCTACTCGCTGATGCGCTACATGGAGAACCTCGCGCCCGGCCGCAACGGCGGCGGCTGGTTCGATCCCTACCAGTGCTATCCCATCGACGCGTACCTGGAGCAGGCGTACCTGACGGTGCTGTCGCGGCCGCGCGAGGTGATGATGTTCTGCTGGGGCAGTCTGTACAAGAACAAGCTGATCACCCCGATGGGCTTCCAGCTGGAGCAGCTGGATCGCATGCTGTCCAAGGCGGGAAACTGCGTGGGGCTGCCGTGCTATCTGCCCGTCAACGCGCAGGGCGAGGATCATGCGGAGGACTATCTGGGCATGGCGGGCATCCCCATCGAGCCCGTGCCGGAGTTCCCGGAGGGCGCCAAGGCGGTGCTGCTGACCGTGCAGGCGCTCAAGGATGAGGGCATCATCGGCAAGCTGGAATCCTATGTGGCGGCGGGCGGCAAGGCCATCGTCACCTCGGGCTTTATGCGCGGGGCGCTGGGCAAGGGCATCGAGCAGATGACCTCCATCCGCTACCGCGGCCGCAGCATCCAGGCCACGGAATACATGTCCGAGCCGCTGACGGGCTGGGGCAGCGAGCTGTCCCGCGGCGCGGAGCCCGTGACCTTCCCCGTGCTGGAGCACCGCAACAACACCACCTGGGCGCTGGCCAAGGCCTTTGGCGGCGACGAGAGCTACGGCATCCTGCTGCGCGACACCTACGGCCGCGGGCAGCTCATCACGCTGGCGGTGCCCGACGCCATCGCGGACATACGCAAGATCCCGCAGACCGTGCTCACCCGCATCCGCGCCGAGCTGACGCAGGGCGACGTGGTGCTGGACGCGCCGGCGCAGGTTTCGCTGTTCACCTATGACAACGACGTGTTCTGCGTCTACCCCTACGCCTGCGACGGCTGCGCGGCGCAGCGCATCCGCGTGCGCGTTCGCGGCATCGCAAAGGGGCTGCGCAATCTGTCCAACGAGCGCTGGAGCGTAAAGCCCCTGTACACCACGCGCAGCGAGACCATCTTTGAGGTGATGACGCAGCCGGGCGACTTTGCGTTCTACGCCATCGACTGGGCGGAGAACCGCGACGGCGAGGCGGAAGAGGAGCTGACCGGCTCCGCGCCGCACGAGTTCGACGACTGAGGCACAATTCCATAAAAAACCGAAGGCTGTGCGGCACCGTTTGGACGGGCTGCACGGCCTTCGCTGCGGAAAGGATATATTTTTCATGCTGGAGCTGAAACAGGCGGTCTTTGAGGACGCGCAGGCCATCACGGCCATCAAGGTGCGCGCGTACAACAGGGAGATCAACACGTACCTGCACCGCGACGGCGGGCCGGAGGGGTACGACAGCGTGGACTCGCAGCGGGACATCCTGCGGCGCTACCCGGTGTGGCGCATCGAGCTGGACGGCGCGCTGATCGGGGCGCTGTTCGTGGCGCCGCAGGAGGGCGGCGCGATGCGTTTGGAGGACTTTGTGATCGACCCGGCGCACCAGGGCAGGGGCTACGGGCGGCGCGTGCTGGCGCTGCTGGACGAGGCTTACCCCGAGGTGCGGGTGTGGACGCTGTGCACGCCGGAATTCTCCGCGGGAAACCGGCATCTGTACGAGACGAGCGGCTATACGCCGGTGGGCGAGCACGACGGGCTGATCGAGTACCGGAGGGAGCGTTAAGCGGCACGCCTGCCTTCCCACAGGCTGCGCACGCCGAGCACCGTCAGCGGCAGCAGCAGGTACAGCGCGTCGACAGGCCGGGTACAGAACAGGCGGACGAATGCGTTGGGCAGGCGGTCCATCAGCGCATGGACGGCCTCGCCAAGCGGATTCTTCCAATAACAGACGTCCGTGAACAGCAGGCCGAGCACGAAGAACGTGCCGCAGACTGCCGTCAGCCACACGCCCGCGCGGCGCTCGGGGCGCAGCAGGAGCAGCAGGGGCAGCGCGGTGAAGATGCAGTACAGCACCGACATCAGGCGCACGGGCACGACGGGATAGGTGTGATGACTGCCCATGACCGAATGTGTGATCTGCGTGCGCATGGCGCCTGCGGAGGCCAGCAGCAGGACCAGCGTGATCCAGATCAGGCTGGTGCGCAGCGTGAACCTTCCCAGGCCATGCCGCACGAAGCCCTCGATGCAGCGGATGAGCAGCAGGCACAGCGCCAGCCAGAACGGGCTCTCCAGATCCAACAGCACGTAAGTTTCGGACAGAGCGGGGTACATGCGGCTGGTGGGCAGGCCGCCGCGCCATTCCCGGCCAAAGAGCGCAAGGATGACGCCCAGCACGAGAGCGGGCAGGCAGCTGAGCGGCTCCTGCTCCTCCTCCACGACGCCCAACAGCCACAGCGCAAGCGCGACCGGCACGGTCTGTACAAGCTGGGACAGCGCGACGTCCGGCCAGCTGATCCAGACGGTACAGAACAGCGCGCCATAAGAAAGGGAGGCCGCGAGCAGCAGCATGCCGCCAAAGATCGAGCGTGTTTTCATGGTCATTCCTCCTCTATGCAGTTGTTTTTCCAGCTTTATTATGGCAGAATCTGCGCAGAGGTGCAATGGGGATGCGTTGAAAACAGCGTTATTCGGACTGAAATCCGCTTCATGGGCGCACGAGGCGCAGTATGGTCAGCGCGATGTTGAGCAGGATGAGCGCGTGCAATGCGATGTGGTACAGATCGGGGATGAGTTTTTTGTCGCTGGCGGGGAACAGATGGACGGTGCTGCGGAAGCATTCGTTGTAGCCGGACAGCTTTTTGGGGGTCGCGCCGAAGATGGTGTAGTACCAATGGCAGAAGAACTGAACGGTGAACCAGAAGATCAGCACGGCGAGCAGCGGCCAGCATCCCCACGCGGGGAACAGCCAGCTGAGGGCGGCGGAGGCGGTGAACAGGCAGAGCATCACGAACTCGGCGCTTTTGACGCCCATGCCCTCGACGAGCAGGTGTTTGCCGAACCGATAGGTGCGGATGCAGCCGAAAAACCAGAGGAAGAGCGCGATTTGCGCCAGGATCGCGGCGAGCGTCATGGGATTTCCCCTCCTTATAGAATATAGACGCAGGGTTATGGCGCAGTTTGCCCTAGCCTTGCGCAATTTGTCGGTAAGTGACTGTGGTTTTGTGCATATTGGGTTGGGGTAGTGCTTGATGCTCCAGGGCTACGCCCCTCCGTGGGGCAGTCCACAGGACTGTTTCCTCCGAAACGCTCGACCTCCAGATAAACCCTCAAGGGGAGGCCATGGGATGGGCGCGTTTGTTTGTTTATGTGGGTTTACAGTATGAACAAAGCTATGGCGCGGTTTGCCATAGCCTTGCGGGGGATTCGGGGTCAGTTTTTCTTTTTATTGGAAGAAAGTGCGCTGAGCAGGGCGGCGAGGGCGCCGTAGAGCACGCCGGCGATGGGCCAGACGATCCAGGCGTCGGCCCAGCCGTCGGTGCGGAAGCCCCAGGCGAGGAAGATGGCCACCACGATGAGCCAGTAGACGGCGCTCAGCGCGCCCAGGCGGCTGCGTTCGCGCTTGGCGGCGCGGGTGTAGTCGCCCTGCTGGAGCAGCTTTTTCAGGCTCTCCCAGGGGATGCCGACGCGGATGAACAGGTGGGCGCCGATGCCCGCCATGACCAGCGTAAGGCACACCGCGCAGATGGCGGCAAAGTCGTTGCCCGTGAGCAGGGTCAGCAGGAACAGGGGGATGGCGGACAGTATGCACACGCAGGTGGCGATGGCGTTGGTGCGCGTGCGCTGGGGGCGCTGCTCCTCCTGGAGGCTGCGCGCCAGCTGGAGCACGTCGGCGTCGGGGGCGATGGGCTCCTTTTCCAGGTACTCATAGGGCTCGGTGCGGCCGCCGGAGGTGATGAACACCGCGACGGCGCAGGCGGCGATGACGAGCAGCGCGCACAGGCCGATGCCGGCGGCGGCGTTTTCCGACAGGGCGAGCAGTTTGCCGTCTGCGGCCGCGGCGAGCAGCAGCAGCGGGATGGGCGAGAGCACGCAGGCGAAGGTCGCCCAGGCGATGCGCGGCGCGGTGATGCGCTTGGCCTCCAGGAAGCCCTGCGCGTCCTGCAGCGTGACGCGGCGGGGGCGGTTCCCCTCCCCTTCCGCGTCGGCGGGCGCGGCGGGCGCTTCCTCCATTTCATCCTTGAGCAGGTAATCGGTGCACACGCCGAACAGCTCGCTCATGCGCACGATGCGCTCCAGGTCCGGGGCGGACTGCGCGCCCTCCCACTTGCTCACCGACTGGCGCGTCACGTCCAGGCGCTCGGCCAGCTCCTCCTGCGACCAGCCCTTGGCCTTGCGCAGCGCGATGATCTTATCAGCCAGAATCATGTTCACAACTCCTCTTTTTTGCATTCCGGTGGGCTCCACCGTTGCTTTGGAGTATAGCGTTTCGGGCGGTTGCGCGCCAGCAACCGCGCCATTCAATGTGTCACCTGGCGGTTGCGTTTGCCGCAAATGCGGGGTTTTTGAGGGATCAGGCCTTGGGGCCGAGGGTCTCGATGAGCTTTTGCAGGTCGTCGGTGGCGTTGGGCTTGCCGAAGGCCTCCTGCGCGCTGCGCATCAAAGCAAGGCGCGTGGGGCTGCTGAGCAGCTGCCAGACCACGTGATCGACGGGCAGGTATTTGCCCGTGCGCATGGCCATGCCGTGGTTGGTCAGGAAGTCCATGTTGCGGTCCTCCTGGCCGGGGATGGGGTTGATGAGCACCATGGGCAGGCGCTTGGCGATGGCCTCGGAGACCGTCAGGCCGCCGGGCTTGGTGACGATGAGGTCGGAGGCGCTCATCAGCACGTCCACGATGGTGGAATAGCCCAGCACCGTCAGGCGCTTGACGGTGAGCATGGCGTCCAGACGGTTCTTGAGCTTTTCGTTGGAGCCGCAGACCACGACCATCTGGAAGTCCAGCGGCAGGGTGTCCAGGCGCTCGATGGTGGTCACCACGTCGCCGTGGCCCATGGAGCCGCCCATGATGAGCACGGTGGGGATGTCCGGGATGCCCACCTGGGCGCGGGCGTCCGCCGGGGAGATGACGGTGTTGAAGCGCGGGCTGATGGGGATGCCGATGGGCTGGATGATGCGCTCGGGCATGCCCGACTGCACGATGCCGTAGGTCAGCTGCTCGGAGGGGGTGACCAGCGCGTCCAGGTCGGCGCCCTTCCAGTAGGGGTGGAGCGTGTAGTCCGTCACGATGCCGATGCGGGGCGCATTGCAGCGGCCCAGCGAATACACCGACGAGGAGATCTGCGCGGCGCAGGGGTGCGAGGACACCACGACGTCGGGCTTGAAGCTCTCGTAGACGTCAAAGAGGCGCTTGCACAGCGTATCGGACATCTTGCGGGTGATCTCGACGGTCTTGGGCATGTCCTGCTCGGCGCGCTGCATGGTGTTGTAGGCCACGCCGAACACCTTGGGCGTGTGCGCCACGGTCTTGCGGTAGCCCTTGTCCACCACCTCGCCAAAGAGCGGCTCGATGTAATCAAAGGTATCCAGCAGCTTGCAGCTGTGGCCCAGATCGTTCATGCGCTGCATGATGCCGCGCGCCGTCTGGTTGTGCCCCTGCCCTGCGGTAACGGATAAAAACAGTATGTTCAAGGCTCTTCCTCCTCCCGATCGATCGTCACACAAAAAATCACACATTGGAGAGCAGCAGCCTGCGCGCCTCTCCCACCAGATACAACGAGCCGCAGACCAGGATCACGTCATGCGGCGCGGCGCTTTGCTTTGTGGCCTGCAGCGCGGCGCGGGTGTCGGGCAGGGCCTGCACGGGCGCGGCGGTGCGGCTGCGGTAGAGCGCGGCGAGGTCCTCGGCGGGCAGCGCGCGGGCCATGTGCTCGGGCTGCACGCACAGCACGGACGAGGCCAGCGGCGCAAAGCAGTCCACCGCGTGGGAGACGTCCTTGTCCGCCATCATGCCCGTGACCAGCAGGATGCGGCGGCCGGGCAGGCAGGTGCGGACGTAGTCGGCGACGGCGGCCGCGCCCTGGGGGTTGTGCGCGCCGTCGAGCAGCACGTTGTCCATCCACTCCAGGCGGCCGGGCCAGCGGGCGTCGGCGAGGCCCTGCGTCACGGCGCGGGCGGGGATGCAGTGGCAGTCCATCAGCGCGCTGAGGGCGGCCAGGGCGGTCACGGCGTTGTCCACCTGATGGCGGCCGCACAGCGAGATGGAAAACTCCTGCCGTCTGATGTGCGGAAAGGCGGCTTCAAAGGTCGCGCCGCGCTCGGCGAGCTGCACGTTTGCAAGGCCGGCGTCGGCGCAGTCGTAGAGCGGAGCGCCCTTTTCGCGGCAGATACCCTCGATGACGGTGCGGACGGCGGGGTCCTGCGCCTGCAGCACGACGGGCGCGCCGGATTTTATGATGCCGCCCTTTTCCGCGGCGATCTTCTCGATGGTGTCGCCCAGCACCTTCATGTGGTCCAGGCCGATGCGGGTGATGACGCAGACGGCGGGGTCGAGCACGTTGGTGGGGTCCAGGCGGCCGCCCAGGCCCACCTCGATGACGGCCCAGTCCACCTGCTCCTCGGCGAACCAGGTGAACATCAGCGCGGTGCCGATCTCAAAGACCGTGGGGAAGCCCTCGCCGCTCTCCTCCATCGCGCGCACCTCCCGCTCGATGCGGGTGGTGAGGCGGGCGACGGTGTCGTCGGGGATCTCCTGACCATCCACGCGCATGCGCTCGTTGTAGCGCATCAGGAAGGGCGAGGTGTACAGGCCGACCTTTGCGCCGGCGGCGCGCAGCATGCTGTCGATGAAGGCGCAGGTGGAGCCCTTGCCGTTGGTGCCCGCGACGTGAATGCAGCGCAGGCGTTTATGGGGATTGCCCAGGCGGGCGAGCAGGCGGGTCATGTTCTCCAGGCCGACCTTGACGCCCTTGCCGTATTTGCCGTGAATGTAGGCGACGGATTGCTCGTAGTTCACTTGAATATTCCTCCAGCGCAGGCCGGATGGTCTGCCCTACCAGTTTAACCAAAAATTTATGCAAATGCAAGCCCCCGGCGCGCCCGGCGCGGCGTGCGGAGGCGGATTTCATGCTATGAAAACAAAAAAACGCAGGCCAGTACGGCACTACGTTTCATGTGGATCTATGGGTTACTTTTCGCTCAGGGGCTTTTCAAACACGGCGACCCTGGGCATGCGGGGGGTGATCTCCATCTCGGAGCCGGGGACGTGCTCGACGCCCTCGACGCGGGAGAGGAAGTCGGAGGCGTCCGCAATATCCACGGTGAGGCCGGGGGTCTTGTAGTGCATGGGGATGACGGTGCGGGGGTGCACCTCGGCGACGATGGCCGCGGCGGCGGCGCCGTCGATGGTGTAGTTGCCGCCCACGGGGATGAGCAGCATGTCCACGCCCTCCAGCGCGCCCAGCACGCTGTGGTCGGGCATGCAGCCCAGGTCGCCCAGGTGCGCGATGGTGCAGCCGTCCATGGTGATCAGGTAGATGATGTTGCCGCCGCGCTTGGCGCCCTGCACGTCGTCATGGGCGGTGTTGTAGCCCTTGATGGTGACGTCCGCGATCTTGTGCATGCCGGCGTCGTCCACCACGGCGGGCTCGCCGCCGACGGATTCCACCGCGTTGTGGTCGAAATGGCCGTGGGACACCGTGACGATGTCCGCGCGCACCTCGGGGAAGGCAAGGCCGATGCCGCCGTAGGGGTCGGTCACGACGGTCTTGCTGCCGACGATGCGGAAGCTGGAATGTCCAAGCCACTGTATTTTCATGGGTGTGTACCTCCGTTTCTGGTTGGGTCGGTCGGGATGTGAGCGGCGAGCCGCCATGCGGCCAGAGCGAGCGCCGAGTGGTTCTGTTGGGTGCGCAGCGCGGCGGCGTATTGCCTTGCCAGCAGCGGCTGCAGCTGCTGCGCGGTTCTACGGCAGCGGGCGGGGTCGTCGTCCAGCTCCAGCGCGAGGCGCGCGGCGAGGGGGCAGTCCATCCGGTCGGGCACGAAGCCGTGGGTGAGGATCTGATAGAGCAGCGTGTGCAGCGGGCCAAGCGACGGCTCGGGCAGTGCCGCGGGCAGGGGCTCCGCCTGCAGCGCGTCCAGCAGCGCCGCGTCGCGGATGGTGACAAAGAGCGTTTCGCCGCGGCGGCGGGCGGTAAACAGCGGCGTCTCGGGCAGCGGCAGCGCCGTGCGGACGCGGAAGTGCCCGGCGGCAAAGGGCGCGGGCAGCAGCACGGGTCGGGCGCCGTCCAGCAGCGCGGAGAGCTGTTTACTTAGACTGCGCAGGGCCGGGCTCATGCCTGCGGGCGGAAGGACACCGACACGCGGTTGAGGCCGACGTACTGGTTCTGCACGTGCATGTGGTACTCCAGCTCGATGCGGCCCTTGCCGCCGCCCATGGTGTACATGACGCGGGTGGGCAGCGCCTCCATATCCAGCCGGCCAAAGGGGGTGTGGTAGGAGCTGACGTACTTGCAGCCCTGCTTGAGGATGAGCTTCATGCTGGACTCGCCTTCGCGCGAGAGCATCACGGTATCGCCCTTCATCTCGATGCTGGCAGAGCCGGTCAGGCCAAGGTCGCCCGTCTCCTCGTACTCCAGCACGGCGGAATCGGCGGTCTTGCGCAGCGTGGCCTCCGTGGTCAGCTCCACGACCGCCTCCTGCCCGTCCTCCTGCACCTGCGTGGAGGTCATTTGCAATATGATCTTCTGATCGTCCATGGCGTCCTCCTATGGCGTACTCACAATGCCTATCGTGCCTGAAAACCTCGAAATATAGGGTAAACCATCGCCGAAAAAAAGGCAATACACTTCCCAAACTCTTTACAAAATTCCACGATGCAAAACAAACGCGGACTGCCCTCTTGTGCGCGGGCGGGTTTTGCGGTAAACTTAAGGCTAAGAACGCAACAGAAAACAGGAGGAGTACGTCAATGAAAAAATGGCTCAAGGGTCTGTCGGTCTGTGCGGTGGTGCTGCAGGTGTTGGCGCTGGTGGTGTTTCTCGTAACGGTGCTGCTGCAGCGGCAGTTCAAGCACATGATGGACTACCCGGATGAGATCGTGTCTTATTTCAACTTCCCCGTGGTGCAGACGGTGTACCTGCTGCTGGTGACGGCGGTGATCGGCGTGATCTGCATCTCGACGCTGGTGCGGGGGCGCAGCATCTGGGCGGAGATCATGGGCATCGTGATGCTGACGGTGGTGTGCACGCTGTTCTACCGCGTGGGCGTGATGGCCGAGACGTCGCTGTTCGTGTCGCCGCGCGGGTCGTCGTATCTGGCGGCGTACAGCTCGCTGCAGATGCTGACGGGCGCTGCGGACAACATCGCGAGGCTGGCCTCGTCGCTGGCGCTGGTGGCCTGCGGCATGAGCATCGCGGCAAAGAAGCTCGCCCCGAGGGCGTGACGGGGCTCCGTTAAGAGAATACTGCAAGACAGGCCGTGCGGCATTGCGCTGCGCGGCCTTTTTTGCTGTCGTGCGATGCTGTGCGCGGCGGATTTTCTTCCAAAGGCATGGTTTCTGCGGATGGGAACACCTCATCAGTCGCCTGCGGGCGCCAGCTTCCCCTCAAGGGGAAGCCTAAGCTGGTTGCCTTTTTGCGCTTTTTTTAGGGGATCAGAGCACCTGCTCGCCGTCGTCGGTGAGCACGACCTGCAGGATGTCCTGCGTCTGGCCGGTGACGGCGTCCAGGTAGACCAGGTAGGTCTGGCCCTCATGCGTGCCGCGGATCTCGTAGCAGAAGATCTCCTGCCCGTTGCGGGGGATGAGCACGGGGCGCACGCTTTCGACCTCCAGCGTATGGACGAGGGCGCGGGCCTCGTCTGCGGTCATGGGGTTTTCGGGGAAGGTGCGGGGCACGTGGTTGCGCAGGTAGTTGTTGCTCTCGACGCCGATGACCAGGCCCGTCTCGAGCGAGACCTGCACCTTGACCAGGTCGGGATAGAGGCGCACGCCGCTTTGCACGGGCACGAAGTTGAAGGTGACCATGCCAAAGCCGATCTGGTAGTAGGCGGGCTCGACGTCGCCGTACTGGCGGGTGCGCAGGAACTCCTCGGCATTTAGGCGGCAGGCGTCGAGGGTGTGGTTGGCGCCGCCGGGGGAGTATTCAGACATCATCAGCAGCACATGGCCGCCGGTCTTGGTGACCTGCAGGTGCAGCGCGCCGGCGTCGGCGGTGTCCACGCGCACGCCCCAGCAGGGGATCTCGCCGTCCACGCCCTGCTCGGCCTCCACGGCGGTGACGCGGCCCTCGCCGACATAGCTGCGGGCGATGGCCAGCGCGGCCTGCTCGTCGACGCGCTCGGCGCCCAGGGCGCGGGGCGGGGTCTTGGAGGCCTGCGAGAACGCGCCGTCATAGATGAGCTGCGGCACGGGCGCGGTGGGGTTGGCAAAGGCGGCGTAGGGGTCGGAGGAGGCGTCGGGCCGGGGCTGCACGCTGAGCAGCGACACCTGCGTCACCTCGTCCACGTCCAGCGACTGCACGGTGCGGTTGAGCGCCCGGCAGCGCTCCAGCAGCACGCCCAGCTGCGCCTCCTCGGCGGCGGTGATGCTGCCGCCCTGCGCCACCCTGCGCATCAGCGCGCCGGAGTATTCCGACAGGCGGTTGACGAAGGCCAGCACCTCCTCCATGCTCTCGTGGCCGCCGGGCAGCGCCGCAAGGTCGCGCGCCGCGCCGTCGGCCTGGCGGTAGAGTTCGCTCAGCAGCAGCACGTCCTCGCGCGCGCCGTCGGAGACGGCCAGCTTGTCCAGCTTGACCTCCATGTCGCCCAGGCCGCCCACCAGCTCGTAGAAGGAGCGCTCCAGCATAGCGTTCAGGTGCAGGCGGTAGGCGCGGCGCTGCACGCTCTCGACGACGCCCCAGACCAGCGCGGCAGTCAGCACGACCGCCAGCAGCCCGATGATGAGATTTCTGCTGCGCTTTTCCATGCGTTTTCCTCCCTATTTGGCGAAGTAGTGCTTGCCGATGACGGTCATGACCGTGCGCGAATAGATCCACGAGGAGGTGGCGCGCGCGGGGTTATAGTAGTAGATGCAGCCGCCGGTGGGGTCCCAGCCGTTGAGCGCGTCCTGCGCGGCGCGCAGGGCCTGTGCGTCGGGCGTGAGGTAGATCTGGCCGTCCGACACCACGTCGAACGCGCCGGACTGGTAGATGACGCCCGAGACGGTGTTGGGGAAGGAGGCGTGCGCCACGCGGTTGAGCACCACGGCGGCCACCGCCACCTGCCCCAGGTACGGCTCCCCTCTCGCCTCGCCGTAGACAAGGCGCGCCAGCAGGTCCAGGTCGGTGCTGCGCACGGCGGAGGCCTGCTGCGCGGCGGGGATGCCCAGCGCGGCCAGCGTCGCCTCTCCCGCCACGCCGTCGGGGGTCAGGCCGTTTCTCTGCTGGAAGAGCACCACGGCGTCGTAGGTGTCCTTGCCGAACACGCCGTCGGCGGCGCCCTTGAGGTAGCCCCATTTCTGCAGCTTCTGCTGCACCTGCGTCACCAGCTCGCCGCGGCTGCCCCAGTAGACGGCGGTCTGCGCGTACGCGGTGCGCAGGGTCAGCGCCGTCAGGCACAGCAGCAGGGCCAGCGCGATCTTACGCTTGCTTGCTCGCATTTTGCTTCTCCTTCTTCCATGAGCGGATCCACTTGAGGAGGCTGGATTCAAACTTGACGCCGGTTTGCGCCACGTCCTCGCCGGAAAAGCACAGCGGCGGGTACATCACGCACCACCAGTTGCGGCCGGCGGCGTCGCCCAGCTCGATGCGCAGCGCGGTGTAGGTCCCCGCGGGCACCAGCTGCCCGCCATAGACGCGGTCGGGGAATGCAAACGCGCCAAACTGTACGCGCACGGGGTAGTCATAGCCCTGCTCGCGCACGGTGCGCTGGGCGACCTGCTGCGCCAGGGGCAGGCTGCGCTGCACCAGCTGCACGGCCTGCTGCGCCGACTCCACGCCCGTCAGCGCCGGGGAAAAGGCCTCCAGTATGGCGTCGCGCACCTTGAGCTTTACGGCCTGCTGCGCGTCGCTGTCGTCGTGGGCGAGGATGTGGATGCGCAGCAGCTCTCCGCTGCGCACGGCGCGCTGCAGGTCGGTGGGCTGGGCGGCGCCCGCGGCCCACAGCGCGGTACAGCACGTCACAAAGCACACCAGCAGGATGATCCAGCGTTTCACGTTTCATCAGCTCCTCTCCTATCCGGTAGCATGGACCGCGCCGCCCCGATTTATACAGTCCCGCAGCAAAATGCGCCCGCGCGATGAGTCTGGATTCGACATGTTGTTTTTTAATCTTTGTTTGCTATATATACTATTCAACAAAATGCGATACTAAAAGTATAGTTTTTGAATGAAGCCGTCGAATCCTGGCAGAGCATTTCCCCGGAAAATGTTCTAAAACGCGCTCTGGGCAAAAAACACGATAACTCTCGTAAATTTTCCATAATAATCGCGGTTTTTGATTGACTTTTCGCAGCCATTGTTCTAGAATAATCTCAAAAGAAGCCAAGAGCCAAAGCCAAACCCTGACGCCATGAATTGATACTTTTAGTATCTTTCCCGGCTTCGGTTTGCTTACTATGCTCATCCGCTTTTGAGTCTGAATGAGGAGGCGTCATGTATGGAAAAGAAGATTCGAGTCCTGATCGTCGATGACAGCGAGGCCGCGCGGGATGCGCTGGAGGCTGCACTGCGCGAAAAGGAGGACATCGAGATCGCGGGCTGCGCGGAAAACGGCCTGGAGGCGCTGGACGCGCTGCGCGCGGGCGAGGTGGACGTGATGCTGCTGGACATGGTGATGCCCAAGCTGGACGGCTTCGGCGTGCTCAGCGAGCTCAAGCGTCAGGAGGCGGTGCACAAGCCGCGCATCATCGCCGTCACCGCGCTGGTGCGGGACGACTTCATTCAGCGCTCGGTGTCGCTGGGCGTGGACTACTACATGCTCAAGCCCTTCGACCCGGAGAACGTGTACGCGCACATACTGGAGCTGGTGCGCCCCGACGACCCCTCGGCGTGCATGGCGGTGCGCGCCCCGCAGGTCCCGGCCTGCTCGATGGACGAGCGCATCGCGAACATCTTCCTGTCCATGGGCATACCGGCGCACATCAAGGGCTACCACTACCTGCGCGAGGCCATCAAGCTGGTGGTGAACGACCGGGAGATGATCAACGCCATCACCAAGGACCTCTACCCCACCGTGGCGCTCAACTTCGGCACCACCTCCTCCAAGGTGGAGCGCGCCATCCGCCACGCGATCGATGTGGCCTGGAACCGCGGGCAGATGGAGAACATCAACCTGCTGTTCGGCACGCGGCTGTACGTCAAGCACGACAAGCCCACAAACGGCGAGTTCATCGCGCTGATCGCCGACCGGCTGGCCATCGAGCAGAGCGCATAAGCGCCGCTGCCGCGCCATATACATGGGTTAAGCATCCAAAGGCTGCTTCATGGTAAGGAGGGCTTTGCTTATGGCAGGCAGATTGCTCAGGGAAAACAGATGGATCGAGGGCGCGGTGGGACAGGGCAGCGCGCAGGCGCAGGCCGCAGCCGCTGTGATGCTCTCCGGCGGGGACCGCGAGGTGACGGTGGTGTGCGTGCGCGCGCGGCCTGCGCTCCTCTCCTGCGAGGTGCAGACCGACGGCGTGGCCGTGCAGGGCACGGTGGAATTTGCCGCGCTGTACCTGACGGAGGAGGGCGCGCTGCGGCAGCGCGGCGCGCAGGCGGGCTTTACCGCGGTGATCCCCGTGCCCGGCGCGGGGCCCAAGATGCGCGCCCGCGTGCTCGTGACGGCGGCCGAGGAGACGGCGCGCGAGCAGGACGGGCGGATGGAGCTGGGCGCGGTGCTGCGCCTGGAGGGACTGGTGACGCAGGGCGCCGAGCGCGCGCTGGCGCGGGACATACAGGCCGACGGCGAGATGGCGGTGCGCACGGCGTCGCTGCCGCTGCTGCGGCCGGAGGTGCACGGGCAGACGAACCTTGCGGTGGCGGAGAACTTTCCGCTGGACGACGAGGCCTTCACGCGTGTGGCGCTCTACGAGGCGCGGCCCGAGGTGCTGCAGGTGCTGCCCGGCGACGGCGCGGTGGAGGTCACGGGCGAGGTGACGGTGGACAGCCTGCTGGCGGGCGCGGACGCCGCGGCCCCGGTGGGCTGGCAGCGCGAGGTCATCCCCTTCTCGGTGGAGGTGGCGGACGACGGGTTCACGTCGCAGATGCAGGTGACGGCCACGGCGCGGGTGCGCGACCTGGTCAGCGAGGTGGTGTTCAACGCCGACGACGAACAGGAGGGCAATCTGCACATCGAATACGTGCTGGAGGTGACGGCGGACGGGCTGACGGCCGAGGACGTGCCGGTGCTGGCCGACGCCTATCCCCTGTCCGAGGAGCCCTTCCGCGCGCAGACGGCGCAGGTGGACTACCTGCGCGCGATGGAGACGCACCGGCAGGAGCAGCAGGTGGCCGTGCAGCTGGAGCTGCCCGCGGAGGCGCCTGCGCTGCAAAGCATCGTGGGCGCGTTCGTCTCCCCTGCGGCGCTGGAGCTGACGCCGGGCGACGGCGCGATGCGGTCCGAGGGGCTGCTGCGCGTAACGCTGCTCTACCGCGCGCCGGGCCGCGAGGGGCTGGCCTGTCACGAGCAGGAGGCGCCCTTTGGGGCGGACTGGGACGCGATCCCGGCGGGGGCGCAGGCGTGCCGCATGGAGATCACCGGCGCGCAGGCCGAGCGGCAGTCGCCCACGCAGGCGCAGGTGCGCGTGGCGCTGCGCATGGAGGCGCTGGAGGCGATCAGCGGCAGCGGACAGGTGCTGGAGGACGTCGCCTTTGAGGGCGAGCCGGTGCAGCTGCCCGCGGGCGCGGTGCTGTACTACCCCGAGCCAGGGCAGACGCTGTGGGACGTGGCGCGGCGCTACCGCGTCTCCGAGGAGGCGCTGCGGGCGCGCAATCCCGACGGAAAAGCGCCGCTGCTGGTGTACAGGCGCTTGACCGGGTTTTAGCAGTTGTGGTATGCTCTTCCTTGGTGAGATGACTTGCAAAGGAGAGAGCGTTTGTGCGGGAATACAGTTTGCAGGCGCGGGCAAAGGTGAATCTGACGATGGATGTGCTGCGCCGGAGGCCGGACGGCTATCACGAGGTGGATTTGCTGATGCAGTCCGTGAGCCTGTGCGACACGCTGACGGTGCGGGAGAGCGACGGTCTGACGCTGGACATCGAGGGCGACCTGCCCGTCGCGGACGACAACCTGGTGCTGCGCGCGGCGCGGCTGCTGGCGCAGGAGGCAGGCATCGAGCCGCGGGCGGAGGTGCTTTTGGTCAAGCGCATCCCGGTGGCGGCGGGTCTGGGCGGCGGCAGCGCGGACGCGGCTGCGGCGCTGGTGGGCCTGAACCGCCTGTGGGGGCTGAGCAGGCCGCAGGAGGAGCTGCTGCGGCTGGGCGCGAGGCTGGGCGCGGATGTGCCCTTCTGCATCGCGGGCGGGTGCTGCCGGGCCACGGGCATCGGCACGGACCTGCAGCGCGCGGACAGCAGGCTCAAGCTGCATCTGGTGATCGTAAAGCCCTGCGAGGGGCTGCTGACGCGCGAGATCTTCGGCGGGCTGGTGCTGGACGGCTTCACGCGGCACCCCGACACGCCGGGGGCGTTCGAGGCGGCGCAGGCGGGCGACGTGGACGCGCTGATCCGCTGCATGGGCAACGTGCTGGAGGGCCCCGCGATGGCGCGGCGGCCGCAGATCGCGCAGGCGCTGGGCGAGCTGAACCAGCTCGGGGCGCTGCACGCGCGCATGTCGGGCAGCGGCTCGGCGGTGTTCGGGCTGTTCGACTCGCAGGAGCGGGCGGCGCAGGCGGCGCTGCAGCTGCGCAGGCGGTACGGCGAGTGCTATGCCGCGCAGAGCGTAGCGGAGGGCGTGCAGTTCACCTAAATGGAATATGGGCACGAAAAAAGGCCGTCCGGGCGGGCGGTCTTTTTGTTGTTTTGGGTGATGGGGAATGTGGGATGGATGCACTCCTGGGGTGAGTTAATTGCGGGGGACACCTCATCCACCGGCTACGCACCGTGCTTCCCCTTCAATGGGAGGCTATTGTGACGTACTGGGACAAGATTGGGGGCTCGGGGGACACCTCATCCGGCGCTGCGGCGCCACCTTCCCCTCAAGTAAACACTGAACAAAAGGCGAAAAAGAAAGATAAGGTGGCATACGAAAACTGGAGGAAGCAGAATGGCATAG
>JAXEXP010000145.1:0-2613 GCA_034113365.1 Candidatus Spyradocola sp. | reverse complement strand
GAGGAGAAGCACCATGGCAGAACAAAAGCAGCCCGCAGCGGGCTATTCCTACGACAACCGGGGCGGAAAGGACCTCGACGCGGCCATCGCCGAACAGCGCGCGCTCTGGGAGCAGGGCCAGCCCGGCGCGGCGCTCGCCGTCGGCCTGCTCTATCGCGACAAGGGCGACTACGCCGAGGCGCTGCGCTGGTACGACACGGCCACCGCTGCCGGCGACATGAAGTCAGCGCGCTACGCCGGCCTGCTGTACGAGCGCGGTCTGGGCGTTGCAAAGGACGAAGAGAAGGCCGTGGCCTGCTACCGCGTCGCGGCGCAGCGGGGCGACACCACCGCGCGCACCTTCCTGGGCAATGCCTACCTGTTCGGCCGCGGCGTGCGGCAGGACTACGCGCGGGCCTACGCCTATTATCTGGACGCCGCCCAGCACCCCGTCGGCCATACCAAGATGACGTTTGAGGCCTGCTACCGCCTGGGCTGCATGTACGAGCACGGCCTGTTCGTCCGCGCGGACCGCGAGCGCGCCGCCCACTGGTACGCGCTGTGCGCCGATTTCGACTTCAACAACCCCGAATTCGAGGTCTCCAGCCGCGACGCCGTCGAGGCGTTGGAGCGCCTGGCTGCGCGCTGAGACGCACAAAGGCCGCCGTCCGCGCTTTTGCGGACGGCGGCCTTTTGGCTGCCTGTTTGCATTGAATTAGTAGTTGGTGGCGCGCAGCTCGAAGTAGGCTTGGGGATGCGCGCAGACGGGGCAGACCTGGGGCGCGGTCTTGCCGAAGTGGATGTGGCCGCAGTTGGAGCAGATCCACATCATCTCGTCGCCGCGGGCAAACACCTGGCCCTCCTCGAGGTTCTTGAGCAGCTTGTTGTAGCGCTCCTCATGCTCCTTCTCGATGGCGCCCACCATCTCGAACAGCTTGGCGATGCGCTCAAAGCCTTCCTCGTGGGCCTCCTTGGCGAACTGGGCGTACATCTCGGTCCACTCGTAGTTCTCACCGGCGGCGGCATCCTTGAGGTTCTCGGCGGTGGCGGGAACGGCGCCGTCGTGCAGGAGCTTGAACCAGATCTTGGCGTGCTCCTTCTCGTTGCCGGCAGTCTCCTCGAAGAACTTGGCGATCTGCACATAGCCTTCCTTGCGGGCGGCGGATGCGTAGTAGGTGTACTTGTTGCGGGCCTGGGACTCACCGGCGAAGGCGGCGAGCAGATTGGCTTCGGTCTTGGTTCCCTTGATGTTTTCCATGGTCTTTTTCCTCCTTTTGTACTCTTTTATCTATCTTTACCCTGTTGTTCTTGCGGCGAAACGCCCTTTCGGGAAATTTTGCCATACAGGGCAAGAAACTGATCCAGCGAAAGCGCCTCGGCGCGCACCGCCGCAGGCAGATCGCAGCCGCGCACGGCCTCCTCCGCCTCGCCGCGCGCAAGACCGTAGGCCATCAGGTTGTTGACCAGCGTCTTTCTGCGCATCAGGAAGCAGGACTTGACCAGGCGCATGAACGCCTTTTCCTCCACCTGCACGGGATAGGGCCGCAGGTCCAGCGCGATGACCTCGGACTCCACGTGCGGCTGGGGCACAAAGCAGTGCGGCGCGGCGCGCACGATGGTCTCGATGTCCGCGCGGTAGGCGCACTGGATGGCCAGCGGGCCGTATTCCTTCGCGCCGGGACGGGCCGTGACGCGCTCCACGGCCTCCTTTTGCAGCATCACGCAGATGCGCTCGATGGGCAGATCGCCCTCCAGCAGCCGGAACAGCACGGGCGTGGTGATATAATATGGAAGGTTTGCCACCACGTCGAAGGGCTGACCGTCAAAGGCCTCCTGCGTCAGCGCCGCGAGGTCCAGCTTCAGCGCGTCGCCCTGCACGAGCCGCACGTTTTTGTACGGCCCCAGCACCGTCTCCAGCACCGGCATCAGCTTGTCGTCGATCTCGATGGCCAGCACGCGCCCCGCCTGCCGCGCGAGCGCCTGCGTCAGGCATCCCGCGCCCGCGCCGATCTCCAGCACGTTGCGGCCGGACACCGCGGCCTTGGTCACGATCTCCTCCAGCACGTCCTCGTCGATGAGGAAATTCTGCCCCAGGCTGTGCGTGAACCGGAATCCCCGCGCCTGCAGCAGCGTGATGATCTCGCTCGTCGTCATATCAAATCTCCCTCATCAGTCCAGTATGTAGATGGTGCGGTCGCGCTTGCGGCCGAACTGCCTGCACTCGGCCTCGGTGTCGAAGAACACGTCGATGTGGTTGCCCGACACGCCCGTGTCCTGCGCCACGCCAAAGCCGTAGCCCGGGATGTACATCTTCGTGCCGTAGGGGATCACGCTCTTGTCCACCGCGACGGTGCCGATGCTGGGCCATACGCCCGTGGAGGTCTTGCGCCCGGTGTGCGTGTAGGCCGTGATCATCACGGTGAGCGTCTTTGAGTAGGTATAGGTCTTGCCGTCCACGGTGATGGTGTTGTCCGTCACGTCGCTGGCCTGCTTTTTGTTGGGGTCAGGCGTGGACTTGGTCGTGGCGGTCTTGTTGGGTGACGCGGTCTTGGTCGCCGTTTTGGTGGGCGATGCCGACTTCTTGGGCGTCGCGGTGGGTTTGGGGGTGGGCTTGGGCGTTGGGGTCGGGGTGGG
>JAXEXP010000144.1:0-16641 GCA_034113365.1 Candidatus Spyradocola sp. | reverse complement strand
CGTTGCTGGCCGGTGGAAGGGTTTCAACGGTTTTGTTCATGAAATCAGAGGTTTACGAAAAGCGCGGGCGGCGGGGGATAAAACTTGTGGTTGGCGTGGGCATTGGACGCTATGGCCGGATCGAACGCGGCGGCGGATTAGGCGGTTTTTCCGTATTTCGAGGGGATGCGTTGCTGGGCGGTCAAAGGGCTTCAGCGGTTTCGATTTTTGAAATCAGAGTTTCCTGAATGTGCGGGTGACGCTGGGCGGTCGCTGGGGTTTTAGCGGTTTGTTTTTGATATGAGGGTGAAAGCGCGGCTGGATGCGGCGGGTTTGCACTGGAATTGGGAAAGGAGCGGCGGTTGTGATACGGATCAACAATCTGAAGCTGTCGATAGAGGAGGGGCCGGAGCGGCTGCGGGGGCTGGCGGCGCGGGCGCTGCGCGTGAAGGAGCAGGAGATCGCGTCGCTGCGCATCGTGAAGCGGTCCATCGACGCACGCGATAAAGGCGACATATTGTATGTATATGCGGTGAATGTGGCCGTAAAGGGGGACGAAACGGCGGTATTGGCGCGCGCGAAGAACAAGAACGCGGCGATCGTGGCGGAGGAGGCGAAGCTGGAGATCCCGCGCGTGGAGGTAAGCGGAGAACGGCCCGTGGTGGTGGGGCTGGGGCCTGCGGGGCTGTTTGCGGCGCTGGTCCTGGCGCGGGCGGGGCTGCGGCCCGTGGTGCTGGAGCGGGGCTACGACGTGGAGCGCCGCCGGGAGGACGTGCAGCGGTTCTGGCAGGGCGGGGAATTTGACCCGCGCAGCAACGTGCAGTTCGGCGAGGGCGGCGCGGGCACGTTTTCCGACGGCAAGCTGACCACGGGAATTTCCAGCCCCTTGTGCGCGTGGGTGCTGGAGGCGATGGCGGCGCACGGCGCGCCGGAGGAGATCCTCTATCAGGCCAAGCCGCACATCGGGACGGACAATCTGACGGGCATGGTGCAGTCGCTGCGGAAAGAAATCGTTTCGCTGGGCGGCGAGGTGCGCTTTGGCGCGCGGATGGCGGACATTGAGGTGGAGGACGGGCATCTTGCGGGCGTGATCGTGGAGCAGGACGGCGAGCGGCAGGCGCTGCGCTGCGGGCGGCTGATCCTGGCGTGCGGGCACAGCGCGCGGGACACCTTCCAGCTGCTGCGCGACAAGGGCGCGGAGATGGTGCGCAAGCCCTTTTCCATCGGCGCGCGCATCGAGCACAGGCAGGAGCTGATCTCGCGGGCGCAGTACGGCGCGTCGTGGAAGAAGCTGCCCGCGGCGGACTACAAGCTGAGCTGCCATCTGGACAACGGGCGGTCGGTGTACACCTTCTGCATGTGCCCGGGCGGGCAGGTGGTGGCGGCGGCCAGCGAGGCAGGCGGCGTGGTGACCAACGGCATGAGCCGGTTTGCGCGGGACATGGAGAACGCCAACGCGGCGCTGCTGTGCGACGTGCAGCCCGCGGACTTTGGCGGGGAGGACGTGCTGGCGGGCGTGGAGTTCCAGCGGAAATATGAGAAGCTGGCGTTTGAGCTGGGCGGGCGGAATTACCGCGCGCCGGCGCAGACGGTGGGGGATTTCCTCGAGGGGTGCGCATCCACGGCGCTTGGCAGCGTGCGGCCCAGCTATGCGCCGGGCGTGCAGCTGACGGATCTTGCGGGATGTCTGCCGGGGTTTGCGGTGGAGTCCATGCGGCAGGCGATTTTGCTGTTTGACCGGAAGATCCGCGGGTATGCGGACGGCGGCGCGCTGCTGACGGGCGTGGAGACGCGCTCGTCCTCGCCAGTGCGCATTCTGCGCGGAGAGGATCTTCAGTCCAACATCAAGGGAATCTTCCCCTGCGGCGAGGGGGCGGGGTATGCGGGCGGCATCATGTCGGCGGCGGTGGACGGGCTAAAGTGCGCCCAGGCGCTGATGCGCAGCCTGTGACCCCAGAAAAGCTGCGCGTGTACGCTGGGATGCGGCCGCGCAGCTTTTGCTATACTGACGGCAGAAAGGGGAGGAGAGCATGGATTGGGTGGAACGCATGAACGGCGTGATGGACTATCTGGAGGCGCATCTGTGCGAGCCCATCGACACGGAGGAGATCAGCCGCATCATGGCGTGGCCGTACTCGGCGTTTCAGCGCAGCTTTGCGCCCATCACGGGCATTTCGCTGTCGGAATACCTGCGCAGGCGGCGGCTGACGCTGGCGGCATACGATCTGCAGCACACGGACATGCGCGTGCTGGATGTGGCGGTCAAGTACGGGTACGACTCGGCGGACGCGTTTGCGGCGGCGTTCAAGCGGCTGCACGGCGTGACGCCGCAGGAGGCGCGGCAGCCCGGGGTGCCGCTCAAGTTCTGCGCGCGGATGAAGTTCACGTTTGCGATCGTGGGGGTGGAGGAGATGGATTACAGCGTGGTGAACCGCGCGGCGTTTTCCGTGCTGGGCGTGCGCAGGGTGACGCCGCAGCCCGCGGGCGCGTGGGGCATCGTGAAGGCGGACGACACGCGGGAGCGGCTGCTGGAACTGACGGGCAAGCCCTGCGAGCTGGGGCTGTGCTTCGGGTTCCTGGAGGACGGCAGCAATGACTACATGTGCGGCGCGGAGTACGCGGGCGCGGAGGACTGGGGCTACGACCGGTTCACCTACCCGGAGACGACGTTCCTTACGTTCACGGCAAAGGGGACGATCAGCGACGGGGGGCTTTGGAAGACCTGGCAGCGCATTTACGGCGAATTTTTGCCGCAGAGCGAGTACCGGCAGCTGGACCTGCCCACGATCGAGCGGTATGTGGTGTGGGACGAGGAAAGGGACGACATGCTGGTGGAGATCAACATCCCGGTGGAAAAAATGAGGAGGGACGAGGCATGACACAGATGACGGAGCAGGAAAAGGTGGAGCGCGCGGCGCGGGAACAGGCGGCGCACGACCCGGTGAGCGTGTGCGGGCATCACTGCGCGCACTGCAAGTTCACGACGTGGTGCGGCGGGTGCCGGAGCGAGTTCAACATCTGCTCGTTTGCGACGCTGTCGGAGGACGGGGTGTGTCCGCAGGTGAAGTGCTCGCGCGAGCGCGGGCTGTACGGCTGCTACGACTGCCCGGAGCTGATGGACTGCAAAAAGGGCTATTACGGCGTGGAGAACGAGTACGTCTGCAAGGCGACGGCGCTGTTCATCCACCGGCACGGCGCGAAGAAGTACACGGAGACGCTGGAGCGCGCGATGGCGGCGGGGGTGAACTATCCCGCGGACTACGACGCGCAGGGCAGCGTGGACAAGGCGCTGGCGCTGCTGGAGAAGTACAATGGGTGAGAAGGTGTTTTCGCGCTGCGGGATGCGGTGCGACCTTTGCCTGATCTGGCGGCCCAATGTAGAGAAGCAGGACCGGCGCGAGGCGGTCTGCGCGGCGTGGCGGAAGATGTGGGCGGGGTATTCGCCCGACCCCGGGCAGGTGATCTGCGACGGGTGCCGCTGCGAGAGGGATGGCGCGGTGTTGTTTGACCCCACCTGCAAGGTGCGGGCGTGCGTGCTGGAGAAGGGGCTGGAGCATTGCGGGCATTGTGCGCAGTATCCGTGCGGCATCTTCCCGGCGGAGCCTTCGGACGAGGAGGTTCGGCGCAGGATCGAGGTGGAGAAGCTGTGGACCTGGGAGGACGAGAAGCTGATGGAGGCGTATGCCTGCAAAAAGCACATGGATGAATTCCGGGAGACGCGGGGATAGGTAGGAGTACATCACTCGGGTTACGGTTTTTGGCTCCCCTTGAGGTTTACCCGGAGGGGCAAAGCCCTGGAGGTCGAGTGTTTTGGAAGAAACAGTCCGGTGGACTGCCCCACGGAGGGGCGAAGCCCTGGAGCATGAGCGTTTCGGAATGAACAGTCCAGTGGACTGTTCATGGAGAATAAGCCATGCGGAACACCGGAACAGCCGGAACGGCTGGTTCGGTGCGCAGTCAGAAGAAGCCGACCGGAACACCGGGCTTTTCCGAAGGGAAAGCACGGTGCGGAGCGGGGAGGTGCCGGCCTTCGGCCGGCTGAAGGGTGGAAACGCAGCGTCGCGGAAAGCACTGTATAAATCGAGCATTACAAGAAAAGAATCCTCTGTGTGGAATTGACCATGCGGAGGATTCTTTTGCAGTCTCAATTTCAAAGAATCGTTATCGCCTTTTCCATACCAGGAAGATGCCGATGAGGGCGGCTATGAGGAGGATGGGGGCGATTCTCACAAACAGCCACTCAAACGCGTGGAATGCGACGCCCATGACGGCGGTTTCCGGGGCGCTGTAATCCCAGTCCAGGTATGGGCTGTGGAGCAGGATCAGGGCTGCGCAGAGGAGCACGAGGATCGCGCACAAGGAGATGAGCAGCCAAAGGAGCGCTTTTCGTTGCGTGGTCTTTCGCTGTGCGAGCTGTGCATTGATGCGCTCCGGTTTTGGGGAGAGCGCTTGGAGGTCGCCGGGGTTGCACTGCGACCGCCTCGCCCAGCAGCGTGCTGACGGGCGTGTCCAGCGCCGCGGGCAGCGCGATCAGCAGATCGTTGGACTTGCGGATGATCCTGATGTTTTGTCAATCACTCGGGATGGACTCCTTTCTTTCTGTGAATGGCTGTATTGTACGGGAAAACCGTCCGTTGCCGCAAGCAACGCGGAGTGACATTGCGCATGAATAGCGCGGCGGGACGGCATCCATAATAAGGGAAAACGGGGAGGTGCAGCCTATATGCGGAAGCTATCCTGCGCGCTGGAGGAGAATCTGGAGGCGCTGAGGCGGCGGTTCCATGCGCCGGAGAACGGGGATTTTGTGGTGCGCGAGTGCGCGCCGGGCGGGGTGCGCATGGCGGTGGTGTACGTCGACGGCATGGCCGAGCGCAAGAACATCGAGGACATGATCCTGCGGCCGCTGCTGAACATGCGGCCCTTTGGCGGGACGAGGCCCGAGGCGCGCAGCCGCGTGCTGATGGAAAAGGTGCTGCCCACCGGCACGGGCGAGCTGACCGACGACGAGCAGCGCGTGGCGGCGTTCATACTGGACGGCAACTGCGCGGTGCTGTGCGACGGAAGCTGCGAGGCGGTCCTTGCCGAGACGCAGGGGTACGACACGCGCGGGGTGGATCAGCCGCTGACGGAGAACACGGTGTTTGCGCCGCACGAGGCGTTCAACGAGTCCATCCGCACGAACCTGACGCTGCTGCACCGCACGCTGCGCACGCCCGACCTGGTGGCGGAGATGCGGCAGGTGGGGCGCACGTCGCACACGAAGGTGGCGCTGGTGTACCTCAAGGGCGTGGCGAGCGAACAACTCGTGGCCGAGGCGCGGCGCAGGCTGGACGGCGTGAACGTGGACAGGCTGCTGTCCATCGGGCAGCTGCAGCAGCTGATCGAGGACAGGCCGGGCAAGCTGCTGCCGCAGATGCTCCAGACCGAGCGGCCGGATCGGGCGGCGTCGTTCCTGACGGACGGCATGGTGGTGATCTTATGCGACAACGCGCCCTATGCGCTGTCTGCCCCGGCTACGTTTCTGACATTCTTACACACGCCGGACGACCATGCGCTGCGCTGGCAGTACGGGTCGTTTTTGCGCGTGGTGCGGATACTTGGGTTCTTTTTGGCGCTGCTGCTGCCCGCGGTGTACAACGCGCTGCTGCTCTACCATGAGGATCTGCTGCCCGCGGACCTGCTGACCTCGCTGCTGGAGGGGTACACGCTGGTGCCGCTGTCGGTGACGCTGGAGCTGGTGCTGATGGACTTTGTGTTCGACCTGATCAACGAGGCGAGCCTGCGCATGCCGGGCAACATGGGCTCGACGCTGGGCATCGTGGGCGGGCTGGTGCTGGGGCAGGCGGCGGTGAGCGCGAATCTGGTGTCGCCGATGCTGATCATCGTGGTGTCGGTGGCGGGGCTGGGGCTGTTTGCGGTGCCGAGCTATCCGCTGTCGCTGGCGGTGCGCATCGTGCGGCTGGCGCTGATCGCGGTATCGACGGTGGCGGGGTTTGCGGGCATTGCGCTGGTGATGTTCGGGCTGATCTGCTCGTGCGCGGCGATGGACAGCTTCGGCACGCCGTATTTTGCGCCCATCGCGCCGGGGATGCGGCACAACGCCGATCTGTTTGTGCGGCTGAGCGTGCGCAGGCAGGTCAGGCGGCCGGGAATGGCGCGTCCCGGCGAGGGAGAGGGCCCGCGCGACCCGCGCAGCTGGGAAAAGGGGAGGGAGCGCGTATGAAAAACGACGTGCGCTCGGGCGAGATGACGACGCAGGGGTTTCCCTTGACAGCAGCGGGATTTCCAAGCATTGTACCGGGGATGCGGATTTGTTCGTGCGGTTTATTTTTCTTATGCAAATCACCTAATTTGCAGGAATAAACTGCGGTTATTCGGTGAAATGAACTCGAATTCTTCGCTTTTTATTATTCACCAGCGAAGCGGCTTCAATATTCGTTTGTTTACAAAGGAGGGAGCGCGTATGAAGTACGGCGTGCGCTCGGGCGAGATGACGGCGCTGCTGGCCGGGGTGCTGGCGGCGCAGTGGTTTTCCTCGACGGCGGCGGGGTTCGTGGATGCGTGCGGAAACGCGGTGTTTTTGGCGATACTGCCGGCAGGGCTGGCGCTTGCAGGGCTGGCGGCGGTGAGCTGCGCGCTGGCGCCCGAGCGGGGACTGCTGACGGTGTGCGCGGTGCAGAAGGGCATGAAGCCCTTTGCGCTGGTGGCGGCGGCGCTGTTTCTGCTGCTGGCGGCCACGGCGCTGCGCGACGCGCTGAGCATGCTGTCGCTGACGCTGCTGCCCAAGACGCCCCGGTGGTGCGCGCTGCTGTACATGCTGCCCGTGCTGGTTGTGATCGGGTTTTTGGGCACGGCGTCGGTGAGCCGGGCGGTAAAGCTGCTGGCGCCGGTGTTTTTGGGGCTGTATCTGCTGGTGCTGGTGCTGTCGGTGTGGAATCAGTTCAATGTGTACAATTTCTTCCCGATACTGGGCGGAGGGCCGGCGGCGATCGGGAAAACCGCGCTGTCGGCGCTGTCGGCGGGGGCGTGGCTGCCCATGCTGTGGATCGACCGGGCGCAGCTGCGGCGGCCGGTGCGCGCGGGCGTGCGGGCGTGCCTGTGGGCTACGGGCATCTGCACGGTGGGGTATCTGTTCTACGCGCTGCTGTTCCCAAATGGGTCGGCGACGGACATCTCCTACCCGCTGCACCGGCTGAGCGTGGCGGGCGGGCTGAGCTACGCGTTCCAGCGGGCGCAGTCGCTGTTCGTGTTCGTGTGGCTGCCGCTGCTGCTGTCGGCGTCGGGCGCGGGGCTGAGCTATGCGGTGCGGTGCGCGCAGGCGGTGCTGCCGGTCAGGAGAGCCTGGGTGCTGGTGTGCGTCGGGGCGGCGGGGATCGCGCTGCTGGGGCTGCAGGACATCGATGTGAGCCCCGCGTGGGTGCGGGTGCTCCTGCAGACCAATGTACAGGCGGGGCTGCTGCTGACGCTGCTCGTGCCGATGATCGCGGGCAGAGTGCAGGAGCGGCGGCTGAGAAGGGAGGCGCGGCAGGATGCGTAGGGCGCTTGCACTGGGGCTTGCGGCGGCGATGCTGCTGCTGAGCGGCTGCTATGACGCCACGGACCTGGGCGACAGGATCTTTGCCATCAACCTGGCGCTGGACACGGGCGAGGGCGCGGCGCTGCGGCTGACGGTGCAGTATCCGCGCATCACGCCGGTGGGGCAGGAGCCGGACGAGGGCGGAGATGCGCTGGAGAGAAACGGGTACCTGATCGAACAGGTGGAGGGCGAGAGCCTGACGGCGTGCATGGAGGTGTTGACGATGGTGACGCCCCGACAGGTGAGCCTGATGCAGCTGCGGGGGGTGTACCTGTCCGAGGCGCTGGCGGGGGAGCGGGAGCTGCTGGAGGAGAGCCTGACGGCGCTGGTGGGGAGCTATGAGGCGCGGTCGGCGGCGTCGGTGTACCTGACGCGGGGGCGGGCGGAGGACGTATTGATGGAGAAGATCCCGCTGTTCGGGGCGCGGCTGTCCAAGTCGCAGGCGGCGCAGAACGGGGCGCTGCTGGAGCAGGGGGTGATCCCCTTTGCGCCGCTGAACCGGTTCTATCACAGCCTGCTCAACCCCGAGCGCAGCGCGGTGGCGGTGCTGGCGGCGGTCAATGTGATGCAGTACATCGACACGGCGCCGGCCGCAGGGGTGCAGGCCACGGCGTACCTGGCGGGCGAGCTGCCGCGCAACACGGTGGACAAGGTGGACCTGTGCGGCAGCGCGGTGCTGGGCGAGCGGGCGCTGGTCTTTCTGGACGGGTATGAGACGCAGCTGTACGACCTGCTGACGGGGTACCTGCGCAGGATGGAGATCACCGTGGAGGGCGAGGCGGTGCGGCTGGAGTTCCCGCGGCCGCCCGCGATCCGTGTGGAGCTGGATGGGGAGGCGCCGGTGGTGAACGTCAGGCTGTATGTGCGCTGCGAGGAGGCGCAGGCGGGGAAGTACACGGAGCGGCTGCAGCAGGACGTGCTGGGGCTGCTGCTGAAGCTGCAGCAGCACGGGCTGGACCCGGTGGGCATTGCGGACCGGGCGCGCATGAAGGCGCTGACGATTGCGCAGTGGCAGGAGATGGACTGGCAGACGCTGTATCCGCGGGCGAGGTTTTGCGTGGAGTTGAGATAGGCGCTTTACGCGGCGGGGTGGTTATGCTAGAATAACAGCAGTGGAAAAATCTGGCTCTGATGGAGGGGTTTTGAGATGAAGAAGCTGCTGTGTGCGGCGCTGGCGGCGCTGCTGGCGGCGCTGCTGTGCGCGTGCGCGTCCTCTGCGCCGGAGGCGACGCTTGTGATCAAGCAGGCGGAGCTGACGCAGGAGGAACAGGAGCTAAAGTCGCTGCTGGGCTGCGGAAGCAGCGCGATCTACGACTTTGCGCTGGATGACAGCGTGAAAACCGTGCGCGTGGAGCGCTACCGGCTGGGTGCGGACGGCGCTTGGGAGGCCATCGGCGGCGGGAGCTTTGCGGCGAGCGGAGAGGGGCGCATCGCGCTGACGATGGATCCGGGGCGCGACGTGTTCCGCGTGGCGATCCAGAACGAGAACGGCACCAGCTCCATCCGCAACACCTACCCGGAGGGCAGCCGCACGGGACAGAACGTCGCGACGTCGCTGCAGGAGGGCGAGGTGAAGTTCGGCGCGGGGCAGGAGGTGCCGCTGGTCGTGCAGGTGATCACGGACGAGCGCGAGGTCGTGAGCTACTCGACGGAGTATTTCTTCCGCCCGGAGGAGTACGCGCAGCGCGGGTATGAGAATGTGTTCGCGGTGACGGTGACGTTTCTGGCCGATGAAATAAACTAGCTGAAAAAAGATCCGCTCTGCCGGTGTGGCAGGGCGGATTCTTGCTGTTGTTGGAGAGGAGCAGATGATGCGGGTTACGGCCTTTGGCTTCCCCTATGAGGGGAAGCTGGCGCCCGCAGGCGCCTGATGAGGTGGAAGTCCGCGGGAAGCGCTCAGTGGGAGAGGAGCAGTTCGTCGAGGAAGTAGGCGCGGGTGTCGGCGTGGCGGCCCTGAGCGTCGGTGACGGTGATGCGGAAGTAGCCGTCGTCGGGGTGGATCTGGAAGGCGGCGTGCGTCACGGGCGCGCCCGGCTCGGCGGCGAGCAGGCGGTCGCGGCGGGTGGCGACGTGCAGGTTGATGCGGTCGGCGGGGGAGCATTCGATGTGGACGGTGTCGCCCTCGAGATACAGCGAATGGATCTGCGGCCCCTGGGAGGCGTAGAAGTCGCCGTTCTCCAGCGCGGCGGTGACGGCCTCGTATTGCAGGGAGGGGGCCTTGATCATGGTGAAGCCGCCGAAGGAGTCCCAGGTGCGGGCGCCGGGCGTGCCGTGGTTGTGGTTGTCGTCGGTGGCGACGCAGTAGAGGCGCTTGCCGGCGCGCAGCAGGTCGTCGTAGACGCGGGGGTTGTACTCCTCATAGCCCATCACCATGCAGCTGTAATTGCAGATCTCCATGGCCTGCATGCCCTCCAGATGGATGTACTGCTCATAGCCCTCGAGCGACCAGGTGGGGTGGTTGTAGGTGACGAAGAAGCCCTGCTCGCGGCAGGCGCGGATCATGTCGTTGATGCGCTCGGGGGTGTAGGCGCGCTCGTAGTCGGGCAGGGATTCGTCAAAACGGGCCAGGTGGGCGTTGCCCGGCGCGTTGCCGAAGCGGTACTTGCTGCGGTGCCAGCAGGGCTGCAGCACGGTATCCTCCTTGAGCGCGATGAAGCACAGGTGGCAGCTGCGCGCGTGGTCCCAGCCCAGCGGGGTCTCCTCGTTGATCTCCATCTCCATGGCGTGCAGCGGGAGGAAGTCGGGGTCGGCCAGCTCCGGGTGGGGGATGAACAGGTCGTGGTCGGTGTAGGCGACGATGGAATAGCCCTGTTCCTTGTAGATGCGCTTGACCTCCTCGGGCGTCAGGTGGCCGTCGGAGAGGTTGGTGTGGCAGTGGAGGTTCGCCTTGTAGAAGGTCCCGGATTCGGGCAGAAGGAAGCGTTTCATTGAGCCGATACTCCTTTTGTGGTTATGCCGACAGGGAATTGTCGGATTTTTTCTGTTTTTTGCCGACGGAGACGGTCTTGCGGAAGAAGAGGATGCCCAGCACGAACAGCACCGCGATGGCGCCCACGCCCTTGTTGATGTCGCCCGTCAGCTGCGAGACGATGCTGACGATGCCCGTGCCCACAAAGGCCGCGCCCTTGCCGCAGATGTCCAGCAGGCCGAAGTATTCGCCGGATTTCTCCGGGGGGATGATCTTGGCAAAGTAGGAGCGGGACAGCGCCTGAATGCCGCCCTGGAACATGCCCACGCACACCGCCAAGACCCAGAACTGCGCCTGATTGGTCATGAACACCGCAAAGATGGTGATGCCGGTATAGGCCAGTATGCACACGGTGATGAGCGCCTCGGAGGAGAAGCGGCGGGCCAGGCGGCCGAACAGGATCGCGCAGGGGAAGGCGACGATCTGCGTCACCAGCAGCGCCAGCAGCAGGCCCGTGCTGTCCAGCCCCAGCGCGGAGCCGTAGGCGGTGGCCATGTCGATGATGGTGTAGACGCCGTCGATGTAGAAGAAGAAGGCCAGCAGGAAGAACAGCACCTGCTTATCCTTGCCCAGGCCCAGCAGCGTGTGCCCCAGGCGGGAGAAGGTCTGGCGCACGGCGTGCTTCTGGCGCTCGACGTAGTGCGTCTGGCGGTAATTGCGCAGCAGGGGCAGCGAGGTGAGCACCCACCAGGCCGCGACGATCAGGAAGGACAGGCCCATCGCAAGCTCCATGGAGATGCCGATGTTGCCTGCAAAGAGCACCAGCGCCAGGCACAGCACAAAGGGGATGCAGCTGCCGATGTAGCCCCACGCGTAGCCTTGCGAGGAGACGGTATCCATCTTGTCCTCGGTGGTGACGTCGGTGAGCATCGAGTCGTAGAAGATCAGGCTGGTCGAATAGCCGAACTTGGCGATGATGAAGATGATGAGGAAGATCAGCCACTGCTTGGCAAGGCCCAGCGCCAGGCAGCCCACCGCGCCGATGAGTATGGAGGCCACGAAGATGGGCTTTTTGAAGCCCTTGTTGTCGGCAAGAGTGCCGAAGATGGGGCCGCTGACGGCGACCAGCAGCGTCACGATGGAGGCGGCGTAGCCCCAGAAGGCCAGGTAGTCCACCTGCGAGATGCCGGCGTTTCCGGCCAGGTAGTTGAAGTAGATGGGCACGATGGTGGTCACCAGCAGCGTAAAGGCGGAGTTGCCCACGTCGTAGAGGATCCATTGTTTTTCCAGCCGTGTCAGCTTCATGCGCGTACCTCCTCGGGTTTGAATCGTCCGTTGAAATCCAGCTGCATCTGTTCGTCGTCCAGCAGCGCGGCGCTGCCGCTCAGGCCGATGAGGCGCGCGGCCGTCTCCTCCGCCTGGGCGCCCAGGCGCAGCAGCTGCTGCGTGCAGGGGGCGAGCCGGGGATCGGGCTGCTCGGGCACCACCAGGCCGTAGAGCGCGTCGTACTGGCCCGCGGCGCGCAGCACCGTTTGGATGACGCCGCGCTTGAGCGGGGTCTGCGCGACGAGCAGGTCGATGTTGCGCTTCATGGCGCGCATGGCCTGCACGGCCTGACTGCCCTGGACGCCGGGGAAGAAGGAGGCGATGACCCGACCCATGCGCGCAGAGGGGGCAAAGTGCGCGGCGGGCAGGTGGCGGGCGGGGTCCAGGCCGTCGGCCAGCATCAGCGTGCGCTCATAGTCGGTCTCGACGCTGTTGTGGTCGATGCCGGTGTCCTCGACCGTGCGCTCGATGAGGCCGTGGCAGGTGCTGTCCAGCGCGAAGTGGCACAGGAAGCCGTAGAGGTAGGCGCGGGATTCGTCGTCCGCGGCGGCGGGCAGCGCCTGCGCAAAAAACCTGCGGCCCGTCCAGGCGTGCACCTCGTGGCCCAAGCGGTTGACGGGATTGCGGGCAAAGGCCCGGTAGTGGAACAGCACGTCGGGGCCGTGCAGGCCGACGTCAAACAGCGCGCGATGGCGCTCGGCGATGCGGCGCGCTTCCCCGTCCAGGCGCTCGAGCACGCGCTTGCCAAAGCGGTAGTGCGCATAGGTAGAGGGCATGGTGGTCTCCTCACTTTCGGTTCGGGTTTATTCTATTCTATAATTTTAGCGGGGAGTTTTCAAGAATGGAATCAGATTTGGTCGAAATTGTGTAAAAAAAGCGCCGCACCGGGCGGTGCGGCGGGGGATCAGGCCTTTTTGTCGTACTTGTGCTTGCAGCCCTTGCAGGTGATGGTGACGCGGCCCGTGCCCTTGGGGACGCAGGCGATGCGATGGCACTTGGGGCAGAGGAAGTAGCGGTTCTTTTTGCAGTAGCGCACGGACAGCCACAGCCACTGGAACCAGTTTTTGACGGGGTTCCAGAGCTTGAGGAAGCGGTAATTTTCGGCAAAGCGGCGGGAGGTGTTGCGCGAGAACATGCGGAAGATGATCAGCGCGAGCAGCAGCATCGAGACCAGCGAGCCGATCCAGCCCCAGGGGAAGAAGGAGCAGATGACGGTCAGCAGCAGCGAGAGCAG
Organism: Candidatus Spyradocola sp.; assembly: GCA_034113365.1. Lineage (GTDB taxonomy): Bacteria > Bacillota > Clostridia > Christensenellales > UBA1750 > Spyradocola. The sequence continues at coordinate 3,618 of JAXEXP010000144.1, read as the reverse complement.
CAGCAGCGCCAGGTTCAGCTGGTCGCCGCCGTAGCGCCCCATCATAAAGCGCTGGAATTTCATCGCCAGGTTTTGCAGCCATTGCATGGAGGAACCCTTCTTTCAGATTCATTCTATGTCAAAGTATACCGCCTGCGCGAGCGGATGTACAGCGCAGGCGGGTAAAATAAATGTGGACGAATGGTGAAGACGAAGGAAGATCAGTCGTTGTCCACCTCGGGCACGAACAGGGGCAGCGGCAGCCAGCTGCGCACGGGGGCGGGCAGCGCGCGGCGCGGGGCGGGCATGAGGCCGAACAGCGCCGACATGGCCTGGCGATGGGTCAGGCGGAAGTCGCAGTCGCCGTCAAACGCGGTGACGGAGGGGACGCCGTGCTCGACCGCGAGGCGCAGCTTTTCCACGCCCGCAAAGCCGTCGATCTCCAGCGTGACGCTGCCGTCGCACAGGGGCTCGGTCTGGGCACGGAGGGTGAGGCAGGCGCGCACGACCTTTGCGTAGTGGAACACGTTGTAGCTCTCGGTGTGGGTGAGGGAGCAGCCCTCGCAGATGTCGCTGAGGAAGTCGAACAGCGCGGCGTTGTGGGTGGGGACGGTGATTTCGAGCTCGTCCTTGCCGATGTGGGCGTGGCAGGCGCGGACGACGCCCTCAAAGTGGGCGGCATCGGCGGCGTCCAGCTCGCGGACGTCGTCGCCGGAGAGGAAGTAGCCGGCGAAGGCGCCGTCGGGGGCATAGACCGCGCAGACGGTGCTCTCCCAGTTGTTCAGCACGTCGAAGAGGCGGTCGGCGGGGCGCAGGGGGTGGCTGGGACGGGTGCGGGTGAGCGCGTCGATGGCGGCGAGTGCGTCGGCGTCCTGCGCGGTGAGGGTGCGCACGGTGTAGCCGGAGGTGTTTTCCGCGCTGCCGAAGCAGTGGCGCAGGTTGTCGCGGTTGAGCGTGAAGCGTCCGCAGACGCCGGCGGGCTCGAAGCCGAAGTAGGAGTAGCGCTGGCGGCGGCCGCCCAGCACTGCAAAGTCCGCGCCGGAGCGCACGGCGTCCTCAAGGGCCAGGCGCATGCAGTCCTTCATGTAGCCCTTGCCGCGGTGGAAGGGGTGGGCGGCGACGTTGCCGATGCCGGCGGCGGTGAGGGTCTGGCCCATCACGGAAAGCGCGATGGGATAGGAGCCGACCGCGGCGCGCAGCTTGCCGTCCTCGGTGACGATGAAGTTGTGGTCCTCGGGGCGGAAATGGGGGCGGTAGAGCTTGGGCAGCAGGCGGTAGAAGCCCGAGTCGTGGCCGTTCATGCCGAACACGTAGTTGAGAAAGTCGATCAGGTCCTCGTGTTCGCAATGGCCGGTGCCGATGCCTTTATAGAGAGCCATAGATTGATCCTCCGTGTGTTTCATTGGATGGGAACTACTGTCATTATACAGGAAAGCGGGGGGTTGCACAATGTACAACGGGCAGAAATGATGGTATACTTTGCATAAACAGAAAAACCGCAAAGGATTGCGGGGAGAAACACGGGGGATGGACATGGGAGAGGTGCTGCTGAAGGCCTCGGCGTATGTGTTTGTGATCGCGCTGGGGTATGGCCTGAAAAAGGCGGGTTTTTTCAAGCCCGACGACTACAAGCTCATCATGAAGATCGCGCTGAACATCACGATGCCGGCGGCGGTCATCACCAATTTTGCCACGTTCGCATTCGACAACAGCCTGCTGTATGTGTCGCTGCTGTCGCTGGGCGTGAGCCTGGCGATGTGGGGGCTGGGGTACCTGTTTTCGATGGGACAGGGGAAGAAAACGCGCGCGCTGTACACATTAAACTTCCCGGGCTACAACATCGGGTCGTTCACGATGCCCTATGTACAGGGATTTTTGGGGCCGGTGGGCGTGGTGGTGACCTGCCTGTTTGACGCGGGCAACGCGGTGATGTGCACCGGCGGCAGCTACGCGCTGACGAGCAAGGTGGTGGGCGGCAAGGGGCAGACGCTCAGGGAGACGCTGAAAAAGCTGTTCTCCACGCCGTTTTGCACCTACATGCTGATGCTGGCGCTGGCGATTGCGGGCATCGCGATCCCGTCGTGGCTGCTGCCCATCACGACCACCATCGGCAGCGCGAACGGGTTTATGGCGATGCTGATGGTGGGCACGATGTTTGAATTCAACCCGGACAAGACGTTTTTGAAACAGGCGGCGACGATCCTTGCGGTGCGGTACGCGATGGGGGCGGCGTTTGCGGCGCTGTTCTACTGTGTTCTGCCCTTCTCGCTGGAGGTGCGGCAGGTGCTGGCCATCGTGTGCTTTGCGCCGAACTCCGCGATGTCGCCGGCGTTTACCGAGAAGCTGGGCGGCAACCACGAGCTGTCCTCGTTTGTGGGCAGCGTGTCGATCCTGATCTCCATTGTGATCATGACTACGCTCATCGGCGTGATGGGGCTGAGGTGAACCATGCGGGCGGACAGGCTGCTTGCCGAGGTGATCTATCTGCTGGAGCACGGGCGCGTGCCGGCGCGGGAGCTGGCGCGGCGCTTTGAGGTGTCGCAAAGGACTGTGCTGCGCGACATGGAGGCGCTGGGCATGGCGGGCATCCCGGTGGCGTCCTTTGAGGGCGCGGGCGGGGGCTTTGCGCTGGAGGAGCGCTACCGGCTGGATCACCGCGCGGCGGACAAGGAGGACGTGCGGCTGATTTTGACGGCGCTGCGTGCGCTGTCCACGGCGGTGCAGGATCAGAAGCTGCTGGCGGCGATCGAGAAGTTTCAGGCGCTGGAGGACGTGCCCGAGGCGCTGAAGGTGGATCTTTCGGCGCTTGCAGAGGACGAGCGGGTGCAGAACAACCTGCGGACGCTGCGGGCGGCCATCCGGAACGGCCACGCCGTGAAGATGGGGTATGTGAGCGCGGCGGGGCGCAGCGCGGAGCACACGGTGGAGCCGCTTTATGTGGAATACAAGTGGTACGCGTGGTATCTGTGCGCGTGGTCGCGCGTCAAGCAGGCGGCGCTGACCTACAAGCTGGTGCGCATGGACTGGGTGGCGGAGACGGACGAGCCGGTGGAGCCGCACCCGGGCGCTGCGCCGTCGGAGGATGGGCGGCCCGTGGTGGAATTGAAGCTGCGCTGCCGGGAGGCGGCGCGGGTGCCGCTGATCGAGTACCTGCACGCGCGGCCGCAGGAAAGGCTGGAGAGCGGCGACTGGCTGCTGGAGGTATGCGTGCCCGCGGACGAGCTGTTCTGGCGCGGGGCGCTGCTGTCGCTGGGCGGCGGGGTGGAGGTGCTGGAGCCGCCGGAGGTCGCGGAGGAGTTCTGCGAGCGGGCGCGGGAGGTACTGGAGATTTATCGAAATCGGCGATGAGAACGTGATCGGTGAAAGATTGGGGAGAGGTTGCGCGCGGTGGACACCTCATCAGTCGCTGTGGCGTCAGCTTACTCCGCACCGTGCTTCCCCTTCGGGAAAGCCCGGTGTTCCGGTCGGCTTATTTTCCGAAAACAGTCCACAGGACTGTTCAGACTGTCAAATAAGCCACATTGCAACACCGCAATGTGGCTTATTGCAGGAGAAGATACGGAAGAAAAGGGAAAGCATCCACTTGTGGATGGCGAATTTCTTGAGATTCATCGCAGCAAATTTGAGCTTGACCCAGGC
>JAXEXP010000143.1:0-12489 GCA_034113365.1 Candidatus Spyradocola sp. | reverse complement strand
GTTGCCTGCGTCGGCCAGCCCAAAGCGCGCCGCCGCATGCGCCGAGTTGCGGAACACGTACGAGGTCGTCTGGTAGATCGGCACCGCGCGGGAATCCGTCGCGGGATCGGGCTGCTCCTGGCCTACGTGCAGCTGAAGGGTTTCAAATCTATACTTGCTCATGGTGTTTTCTCCTTATCTCTGTCATTTGGGTATGAAAAAAGTCCGGAAGCCGTCTCTACTCCCGAACTGCCCTGGCCCGCCGTGCGCAAGCGTCTGCTCCCGATTACGCGTCCTCAGCCTCCATAGGCGTGAAGGATTGACCGGCCAACCGTACAGTCCGGGAGCCCAGCATTCGACCAAAGCGGAAATTGCACCGCAGCAGCTTCTCGAAGTACGCCTTCATTCCGGTCCCCCCCTTTCTCAGCTTACCTATCTACCTGATTGGTTTAATGGAATTATATTCCCTTCTCCCCGCTTTGTCAATCCCTTTTTCCCATTTTCTTTTGTTAATTTCGGCGCATACTAACGGCACCCCATTGCAAAGGAGATCCGTCTATGACCAGCCTTTGGCACGACACTGCGACCCTTCCCCGCTTTCCCTCTCTGCCCCACGGCGCCTCCTGCGACGTGCTCGTCATCGGCGGCGGCATGGCGGGTCTGCTGACGCTGCACGAGCTGCGCCGCCGCGGCGTGGACTGCCTGCTCATCGAGGCGGGGCGCATCGGCTCGGGCACCACGGGCGGCACCACCGCCGTGCTCACCGCCCAGCACGACACGCTCTACTCCGACCTCATCCGCAGCTTTGGCCGCGAGACCGCCAAGGCGTACCTCTACGCCAATCTGGACGCTGTGGAGCGCTTTCGCGAGCTGGCCGCGCGCATCCCCTGCGGCTTTGCCGACGCGCCCTCCTGCCTGTACACCCTCTCCTCCCCGGCGCGCCTGCAGCGGGAGGCCTCCGCGGTGCAGTCGCTGGGCTTTCCGGCGCAGTTCACGCAGCAAACCGAGCTGCCCCTGCCCGTGCGCGGCGCAGTGTACTACTCCGGCATGGCGCAGTTCCACCCGCTGCGCTTCCTCGCGGGGCTGGTGCCCGGCCTGCCCATCTTTGAGCGCACCCGCGCGCTGCGCATCGAGCCGGGGGTCGTGCACACCGACCGCGGCAGCATCCGCGCGCGCAGCGTCATCGTCTGCACCCACTTTCCCATACTCAACCGCCGCGGCCTGTATTTTGTGAAGCAATATCAGATGCGCTCCTTTGTCGTGGCGCTCAAAAACGCGCCCGTCCTGCAGGGCACCTATGCGGGCACCGAACAGGGCGGGCTGTACTTCCGCAGCTATGAAGATCTGCTCATCGTGGGCGGCAGCGATCACCGCACGGGCAAAAGCGGCGGCTTTGACACCGTAGAGGCCTTCGTGCGCCGCACCTGGCCGCAGGCGCGCATCACGCACCGCTGGGCCGCGCAGGACTGCATGTCGCTGGACGGCGTGCCCTACATCGGGCCCTATTCGCCGGCCACGCCCGGGCTGTTCGTGGCCACGGGCTTCAACGAGTGGGGCATGACCACCTCCATGGTGGCCTCGCGCATACTGGCCGACGCCGTGACGGGCCAAGCCAACCCCTACGCCGCCGCCTTTGCGCCGCAGCGCGGCCTCGCGCGCCCGCAGCTGCTCGTCAACCTGTTCGAGACGACGCTTGGCCTGCTCTGGCCCACCGCCCGCCGCTGCACGCACCTGGGCTGCGCGCTGCACTGGAATCCCCAGGAGCACACCTGGGACTGCGCCTGCCACGGCTCGCGCTACGCCCCCGACGGCCGCCTGCTGGACAACCCCGCCCTGCACGGCCGCCGCTGAGACCGACCTTTCAGCGAACGAAAAGCGATGGTTTCCCTCAGGTAAATGCTCAGATTTTGATTCTAACTCGGGTTAGCGCTTTAAGACTCCCCTTGAGGTTTACTCGGAGGGGCGAAGCCCTGGAGGTCGAGTGTTTTGAGAGAAAGAGTCCTGTGGACTGTTTCTCTCAAATAAGCCGGCCGGAACAGTCCGAAGGGCTGGTTCGGTGCGGAGCGGGGAGGTGCCGGCCCTCGGCCGGCTGAAGGGTGGAGCTGCACTGCCGATAAATGCACCATGACTCCAGAAATGCGGCATATCGTTGCTAGAACAGGCTGAGTTGCATGAACTTCTCAGCCCGGCGGCGCGGCGGGATGCTGGCGCGTGCAACGTCGGGCGCGAGCTCGGCAAGGAACGACGACGGCTCGCCGCCGCAGGTGACGATCAGCTCCTCCTTCGCGCGCGTAAGCCCCACGAAGAACAGCCGCCGCTCCTCCCGGATGTCCGCCGGGCGATCCTCGCGCTCCAGCGGCAGGTCGCCCTTGTTCACGCCCGCCACGAACACCGCCGGGAATTCCAGCCCCTTGGCCGCGTGCAGCGTCATCAGCTTCACCGCGCCCGAGGGGTATTTCGTGCCCGTCAGCCGCCGCACGTCGGCCTCCTGCCCCAGCAGCAGCGCGTCGGTCATCTCCTGCGCGCTGTCGTAGAGCGCCGCGCTCTCCAGCAGCCTGGCGACGTTCTCGTCCTTTGCAAGCCCCAGCTCGTCCGCCAGCGCCTCGATCAGCCGACGTGGCCGCTCTTTGCGCACGCGGCCGGCCAGCAGCGCCGCCGCTCCGGCCCAGCGCCTGAGCCGCTCCTCCTGCAGCTCTCCTTCTATTTCATGGATGTCCCCGCCGCAGTCGCGCCAGCTGTCCTGCACGCTCAGCACCTCGCCCAGCGTGCAGCCGAACAGCCCCGTCAGCGCGGTGTGCAGCGCAGGGCCGTTGCCCGGGTCGAGCAGCGAGCGCAGGAAGGCCAGCGCCCCCTGCACGCGCTCCTCCTCCCAGAACGCCTCGCGCCCCACCACCTGGCAGGGGATGCCGTCATGGGCCAAACACCGCTCGATCTCCTCCAGCTGCCGCCGCGTGCGGCACAGCACCGCGATCTCGCCGAACGCGCGCGCCTCCGCCGCCTCGCCCCGGGACTCCAGCATGCCCACGCCGCCCACCATCTGCCCGATGCGCTTTGCGATCCACACGCCCTCGGAGAACGCGTCGGGCGCCGTCATCACGCGCACGGGCGCGCCCTCGCCCCGGTTGGCGTGCAGCACGCGCTGCTGCCCCGGGTTGTGCGCGATCACGGCCAGCGCGCTGCGCAGGATCGCCGGGGCAGAGCGATAGTTTTCCTCCAAACGGATGCACCGCAGGTCGGGCCGCGCCGCCCGCAGCTTTTCAAAGCAGTCCGCGTCCGCCCCGCGGAAGCCGTAGATGGACTGATCCGCGTCGCCGATGACGAACAGCTCGCCCTTTTCGCTCCAATGCCGCACCAGCTCGTGCTGCACCGCGTTGATGTCCTGAAACTCGTCCACCAGCAGATGCCGGAACCGCCGCAGCCCCGCGTCCGCCTCCAGCGCCTCCAGCAGCACGTCGTCCAAATCGCGCGCACCCGCCTGCTCCAGCGCCTGCCGATAGGCGTCCATCAGCCCGTCGGGCAGCTCCGCGCGGCCGCCGTTCTTGCACAGCGAGATGCGCCGCTGGGCCTCCGCCGCGCTCATGGCCTCGCCCCGCTCCTGCAGCAGCCCGCGCAGCAGCCGTATCGCCTGGCCCTGCCCCATCAGCGCCTTTTTGCCGATCAATTCCAGGCTCAGCGCGTGGAACGTGCCCACGTGCAGCGTCCTGGCCGCGCGCTTGCCCAGCCGCTCCTCCAGCCGCTGCCGCATCTGCTGCGCCGCCTGGTTGGTAAACGTCACCGCCGTGATGTCCTGCGGCGGCTCGCCCCGCGCCTCCACCAGGTGCGCGATGCGCGCCACCAGCGTGCCCGTCTTGCCCGTTCCCGGCCCCGCGATGACCGCCACCGTCCGCTCCCGCGCCTCCACGGCCTCTCTCTGCCGCTCGTTGAGCGCGCTCTTCTTCTCCCGCGCAGCCTCCTGCTGCTTTTCCTCCCTGCGCAGGCCCTTCTTGTTCTCCCCGGCCTCGCCGGGCGCGTTCAGCTCCACCAGCGCCGTCTGCCCGGCCAGCAGCTCCAGCTCGTGCGGCGCGAACAGCGTGATCACGCCGTATTCCCCGTCGTAGCCCGCCTTTTTGTGCACCTGACCCGCGCGCAGACGCCGCAGCGCCTCGCCCACCGCGTGCCCCGCGACGCGCTCCACAGCCTCCACGGGCAATTCGCGCAGGATGCGGAACTCCGGCCCCAGCGCCCCCAGCAGCCGAAAATACTCTGCCTGCACGCGCTTGCTCGCGGGCGACGCGCCCATGCAGTCGGCCAGCAGCTCGGGCAGCGGCATCAGGCTCTCGAAGGGCCGCGTCAGCGCCGCCGCCTCCTCGCTGCGATCGGCAAGCTCCTCCACGCGGTGCGCTACGCCGACGGTCAGCTTGCGCCCGCACACGGGGCAGCGCCCGCCCAGCTCCTGCGTGCGCGCAGGCTCCAGACACACCCCGCAGGCCCTGTGCCCGTCCAGATGGTACTTCCCCTCCTCCGGGAAGAACTCGATGGTGCCGTCAAAGCCCTCGCCCGTCTCGATGGCGCGCTTGAGCGAGCCATAGCTCCGCCCGCACGACAGCAGATTGGCCTCACGCCCCAGCTTTGCCGGCGAGTGCGCGTCGGAATTGGACACCAGCGTCAGCCCGTCGAGCAGGGAGCAGCGCCGGTTCATCACCGGGTCAGAGGACAGCCCCGTCTCCGCCGCGCGCACCTGTCCCGCCAGGTCGCCATAGCACTCCTCCAGCGTCTCAAACCCCGAAAACGCCCCGAACAGCGAGAAATGCGGCGTCCACACGTGCGCCGGGATGTACACCGCCTCCGGGCAGCACTCCAGCACGATCTCCAGCAGATCATGGCTGTCCAGCCCCAGTATGGGCCGGCCGTCGCTGTGCAGGTTGCCGATGGCCTCCAGCCGGTGCGCCAGCGCCTCCGCCTCCTCCAGCCCCGGCAGCAGGATCACGTGATGCACCTTGCGCGTGCGGCCGTCCTTTTTGTAGATGGTGCTGATCTCGCCCGACACCGCAAAGCGCGGCGCGGGGCCCTCCTGCGCCACGCCCGCAGAAAGCCGCAGCTCCTCTTTGAGCGTGTACAGCCCCGTGCCGTCGGGCACCAACGCCTCGCGCAGCTCCTGACGCCACGCCGGATGGGTGAAATCCCCCGTCCCCACCACGTCAATGCCCTTGCGCCGTGCCCAGAGATCCAGGTGCTGCGCGTCGCAGTCCCGCGACGTCGCGCGCGAATATTTGGAATGGATGTGCAGATCCGCGATCATTTCTCTCCCGCTCCCGCCGTTTTTCTACATATTATATCAGTGTTCGCCGTTCTTCGCAATCATTGGCAAAACAGACCGTTGGTCTTTTTTATGAAAGCTCCACGGAGATGCGGAAAAAGCGGGGCGCGTTTCCGCGCCCCGCCCCGTCACTCCTCCTTTCCCGGCAGCACCTTTTCCAGGATCCGCTTGACCAGCAGCCCGCCGCACTCCAGCCCGATCACCGCAAACGTGCTCTCGATCAGCTGCGTCTGCTCCATGCCCGTGACGGCGAAGATCGCCGTCTGCCCGATGGAGAACACCGCCAGCCAGATGCCCACCACCAGCAGCACCTTCTCGGCGTACCGCTGGCCGCTACTTTTTTTCGCCGCCATCGGCCACGCTCCCGAACAGCATCTCCCGGAACTCCTTGTGGGTCTCCGTCACCATGCCGTTGCAGCCCTGCTGGTGCAGGCCGTCCAGGCTGGCGTACACGCCCTTGCACAGCACGCGGTAGGTGGACGCCATGTCGTCCAGACGGCGCTCCACCGCCGTCAGCCGCTGGATCAGCTTGACCGCCGACACGATGAACCCCACGACCAGCCCCGCCACGCCCAGCACCGTGGACAGCAGCCCGAAATCGATCGTCACCAACTACTTCACCTCCCCGTACTGTTTGACCGCCGCAGCGGTCTTACTGCCGTACATGCCGTCTGTCTCGAGATTCGCGCCCAGTTTGTTGAGCTTGGCCTGCAAGGCCTTGACGCGCAATCCTCTCATGCCCTGCCGCAGCGGCGCGTCGGGGTTGTACCGGCACACCGCGCACACCTTGCCCTTGTAGAGCGCGATGTCGTCCAGACGCACGCCGTAGGCCGTGCCGCGTGCGTGCACGATGGTCGTGGCGGACGCCACCATCGTCACATGGGTGATGCGGTTTGCCCGCCCGGTCTTTCGGTTGGTGCACAGAAACTGCAAATCGCCCGGCTGCGCCGCTTTCGCCAGCACATCCGCGCCGCCGAAGGTCTTGCCGATGCGGCTGTACTCCGACGGCCAAAGCAGCTCGAACTGGTCGCTGTACACCTCCTCACACGACAGAGGGATCGTCCTCCCCACGCAGGCCCAGTCCATGCCCTGCGCACTGTACGCACGCGCCACCAACGACGAGCAGTCGAAGATGCCCTCCTTGTCGCGCTGTGCCTGGCTGTACTTGCAGCCCACCTTGCTCTTGGCCCATCTGGCCGCCTTGGCTGCGACATCCGCCGCGGAAAACTGCTTGTCCTCCCGGGTCACATCGCTGTACCACAGCCCATTGCGCTCCATGGCGGTCTCCACGTCGCTGACGCGGCCCGTCGTGTCCAGCGTCTTGGCCTGCGTGCTGTTCTGGCCGTAGCGATGCGCGATGAGCGCGAACCGCCAGCGATTGTCGCCCATAAAGCCGTAGCGCTTGGCTCCTAGACCGGCGTAGTAGACGTACACCGCCGCCAATCCGCGGATACTGTCCCAGTCCTCCAGATCAAAGCTGAACCCCGCGTAACGGTAATAGTCCTCGGCATACCCCCGTTTGAACTGGCACGGCCCTACCGCGCCTGCGCTGCTGACCAGCCCCAGCCGGAAGTTGCTCTCGCGCTCCACCGTGCCCAGCAGGATGCCTGCCGGCACGCCAAATTCCGCGCTCGCCGCCTGCGCAGCGGCCACGGCCTCGCGCGGGGCCGCGCTGCCGTCCGCCTGTTTCCACATCAAACTTCCTCCCTCCTCACACGCAGAAGCCAAAGCTCACGCCCGCAGTGCCGTTGGCCTCGCCCGTGGCCGCCGCGCCGGTCTTGCTGAACGAGCAGAAGAATTCCGCCGTATAGGCCGCCAGCGACCGCGTCCACCAGCTGATGGCAGCGCCGCTCTGCGTCTTTTTGCGGTTCGCCGCCGTGGCGTAATAGGGGTACTGGCTGCCCTCGCCCTCCCAGGAATTCTCGACGTAGCCGTCGCCCGCCGTTCCGCTCGCGTCGCCCAGTACCTCGATCTCCGAAAACAGGAACAGGCTGTCCGTCACGGTATCGATGCTCGTTTCGTCGTCGCCGTCCGCGGACGCCGTCTTGCGCACGGGGCGGATGACGCTGCGCAGCGCGTCGGGAAGCTGCCCGAGGATCGTGCCGTTCAGCGTCGTGCGAAGCTCGCAGCTGCTCCAGCCGCCCGCGTTGCTCATGGCGCTGTTCATCTTATAGGAGGCGGACAGGCACTGCTTCAGCCCGAAGGTGATGCCCGCCTTGCCCGTGCCGTCTGCCAGATCATCGTGCGCAAAGCCTACGATCACCACGTCATAGGCCGTGCCGCCGATGCTGACGGAGGTCGCGTCGCCCACGCTCCAATATTCCACCGCAAGCCCCGCCTGCGACACCGCCGAGATGTCCTCCCAGCTCATGGCGGACAGCGCCGCCTTCTCCGGCAGCCCGCCCGCAGCCTTTTTAGGCACAAGGTTAAAGATCATCTCTTCTCACCCCACGATCAGCACATTGGCGGTCAGCGCCGCAGACGGCGCGGTGGTGCAGCCGAAGGTGAGTGTGCCGCTGCCCTGTGCCGTGGCGCGCACGCCCGCCTCGCACCAGGCGTCGTAGCTGGACGGCGCGGGCGTCACGATGAGGTGACAATCCGCCGTCACGCCCGGCGCGGACACCGTCAGCGCATTGTCCGCCCAGCCCGACGCGGCCAGTTCAAGGCTCAGCGCCGTCGCCGTGCCCGCCGGCCCCTGCGGCCCGGTGTCGCCCTTTTCGCCCTTGAGATTGACGGGTGTGGGGTTGGACAGGCCCCCGTCGTTGCTCCACGACAGCGTGCCGTCCGACGTCACCGACGGGGTGAACGTGACGCCGTTTGCGCCCGCATCGCCCGTTGCGCCGGTGTCTCCCTTGGCCCCCGCATCGCCCTTTTCGCCCTTGAGGTTGACGGCTTCGGGGTTGGAAAAGCCCCCGTCGTTGCTCCAGGACAGCGTGCCGTCCGCCGCCACCGACGGGGTGAACGTGGCGCCCTTTGCGCCCTGCAGCGGGCCGTTGTTGACCCAGCCCGCCGTGCCGCCGTAGATGTAGATGTCGTAGGGCTGGCCGCTGCCCACGCCATAGGCGTCGCCGGGGGAGGGCGCCGTCACCGCGGCCTGCAGCGCGGCGAGCGTGGCGAAGTAATCCAGCACCGCAAAGCCCGTGCCGGGGTCGCCCGCATCGCCTTTGGGGCCCTTTACGTTGACGGAGGCGGGGTTGGACAGGCCGCCGTCGTTGCTCCACGACAGCGTGCCGTCGCCGGAAACGGCCGGGGTGAACGTAGCGCCGGTGGGGCCGGGCTCGCCCGCGGGCCCCTGCGGGCCGGTTTCGCCCTGCGCGCCGGGATCGCCTTTGTCGCCCTTGGGGCCGCGGATGCTGACGCTTTCGGGGTTGGACAGGCCCCCGTCGTTGCTCCAGCTCAGCACGCCCTCGCTGCTGACCGACGGGGTGAACACCGCGCCAGGATCGCCCTTTGCGCCGGTGTCGCCCTTGGGCCCGGCGGCGCCGGTGGGCAGGCCGAGCGCCAGCTTTAGCCCCTCCTGCGCGCTGACGGAGCCGCTCGCCGTGGCCGGCGCGCCCGCCTCCAACGTCTGCGCGGTGACGCTCACCTGCTCGACCGCGGCGCAGAATTCCAGCGCCTGAGCGATGCTCTCCTCCACCTCGCTCAGCCACACGCGCACGGCTTCGGGTGGCGTTCCGCCCACCTCGAGGGAGGGCAGCACGCGCAGGCTCCACACGTAGGAGCGCACCGCCTTGTCCGCGCCCGTGAGCGTCAGCTGCATCTGCACGCGGCCGCGCTCGCTCATGGCCCAGGCGGGCACTGTGACCGTCAGCGGGCCCGCCTCGGGCAGCGCCGCGGCCTCGCCCTCCAGCGTCACGCCGTCGGGCATGCGATAGCGCAGAAAGGCCGAATCCACGCCCTCCTGCGCGATGTCGCTGACGTCGATCTCCAGCTGCACGGCGCCCTTTTCGCCTGCGCAGCCCAGCACCTCGCCATCCAGCGTCACGCCGGACTTTTCCAGCTTGACCTTGATGCTTCGCATGGTATTGATCTCCTCCTCTTGCGTTTTTTGCCCGGGTACGCCTTCATTATGCACCCCCGTTATGCGCGCAGCGTGCACAAATTATCCGCGCGTCTGTGCGTATCACGAGGCCCAAAAACAGCTGGATTTGGAGGGGTAATGGACGTCAAAAAGGAGCGCCCGCGGCGGCTTTTGCTGCGGATGCTCCTCTTTTTTATGTGCGATTGAGTGCAAAAAGTGCACGTTTTGATGATTTTTTGCGTGTTTTGCTTCCCGGCTGCTCCTGCGGGCCGGTCACGGGGCGGCTCTGCGGACGAGGCGCAGGATGCAGACCGTCATGTCGTCGGGATGATGGCCCGCCTGCGCGGCGCGCTCGATGAGGCGGCGGGCGGACTGGGCGGGCGCGCGGGCGTCGATGGCCTGGATCTCATTCTGCAGCCAGGCGGCGTCGCCGTCCACCGCGTCCAGCACACCGTCGGAGAGCAGCACGAGCACGTCGCCGTCCTGCAGCTGCATCTGCGTGACCGAGGGCTTGACCTTCTCGACGATGCCCATGGGCAGCGCGTCGCCCCCCACCTCGATGACGCGCCGGCCGCGGCGCACAAAGGAGGACACCGCGCCGATCTTCATGGCCTTGAGCGTGCCGTGCGCAAGGTCGATGAGCATCAGGTCCATCGTGGAGAAGCATTCGCCGCCGCGGCTGAGCAGCAGGTCGTTGACGCCGTTGAGCGCGGCCTCGGGCTCGAAGCGCGCCAGCAGGAAGTCCTCCATCAGCTCCACCGCCGCGCGGCTCTCGCGCCGGGCCTCGTCGCCATGGCCCATGCCGTCGGCAAGGGCGGCCATGTACAGGCCGTCGGGCAGCTGCACGGTGGTCAGCGTGTCGCCGCAGGGGGCGTCCTCCTCGGGCGCGCGGCACCAGCTGCCCTCGCTGACCTCGAAGCGGCAGGCCTCCTCCAGCGTCAGGCGGCAGACGCCCTGGCGGGGGCAGACGCCCGTGGGCCGCACGCGCAGCGGCACGCCCGCGGCCTGGGAGACCGCCTGCGTCAGGCGCACGTCGCACAGTCCGTCGCGGCGGCGGCAGGGGACGCCCAGCGTGACCGTGAGGCGCTCGCCCGTCTTTTGCGCCTGCACGCTCTCGGCGCGCAGGGACTGCGCGTCCAGCGTTTGGGCGATCTGGCGGGAAAGCTCGGGCAGGGGGCGGACGGGCTCCTCCATCTCGGCGGCGATGCGGCCCAGCGCCTCGCTGACGGCGGCAAACTGCCCGCCGCCCGGCACGGCGCGGCCCATGCGGCCGTAGAGCGCGGCGTACTCCCGCAGGCGCTCTGCGGAGCCGGCGCGCAGGCCGTCGGGGTCGAGGCGGGCGCTGCTGCGCACCTGCGCCTCCCGGTCGACGAACACGCGCAGCCGCTCCCACAGCGACGGGCGGATGCTCAGGAATGCGGCGATGGCCAGCAGCAGCTCGACGGCTCTGGCCCAGGTGAGGAAGCGCGCGTCCATCGCGCCGGCCAGCACCGCGGCCACGGGCGCGCAGGCCGCCACCCACCAGCGCCCCATGCGCGCGAACACGCCCGAGAGCAGGCCCAGCAGCACCAGGCCGCCCAGCAACCAGGGCTCGGCGGGGCTGGTGACGCCCAGCATCAGGCCCGTCAGCGCGCCCACCGCAGCGCCAAGTCCCGCGCCGCCCAGGTACCCTGCGGCCATGCACACCAGCAGAAGCCCCGCGCGCACGGGCGACACGCCCCACAGGCTCACGCCGCGGAAGCCCGCCGTGACGCCCGCCAGCAGCAGCGTCAGGCTGATGAGCTCCTCGGGGGAGAGCAGCTCGCGGTCGCGCAGGCGGATGCGCAGCGCCGAGGCGTACATGCGGGCCAGCACCATCGCGGTGATGGCGCCCGCGCCCGCCATCAGGTGGCCGTAGGCGTCCTGCACGAAGAGCAGCGGCATCAGATAGGAGGACAGGCCCGCGGCCAGCACGCAGGTCAGGTCGTTGGGGCGAAGGCCCGCGGCGCGCAGGCAGACGGCGAGCAGGTAGAGCAGCGCGCAGGCCAGCAGGGTGCCGGGCGAACGCGCGATGAGCGCGCCCAGCACGCAGCCCGCAGCCGCCCAGTCCACGGCCTGACCGCGCATCATGGCGGCGGCCAGCAGAGCCGCGGCAAAGGGCCGGGCCCCGCCCGCCAGCTCGCCCTGCGCGGCAAAGGCGCAAAGCGCCAGCACCGGCAGGCCGCGCCGCACGCTCAGGCCCGCGGGGCTGTCCCACAGCGCCTGCAGACGCTCCTCCGCCCGCGCGGCCGCATCGCCCTCCTTGCGCTCCCGCTTCAGGCTCCACACCCGCTCGGTGCGCCGCTTTGCCGTCTGTGCCATGTTAATACCTCGCTTTCTAGCCGTGATGTTGTGATACAGAGCAGATAAAGAGCTGGGTGAGTGCCTGATGGACACCTCATCAGTCGCCTGCGGGCGACAGCTTCCCCGCCATGGGATTTGCACACAGGCTTGGCGCTGCGTCCCGGATAAGGCAGATATTTCCAATCCATGCGCGGAAGCCGGGCAAAAGCCGCGTGTGCTGTATATGGGGTCATTCCGTATAGACTGTAACAGGGTCCCGGCGCGGTTTCTGTCGCTCGGGCGCAGAAAAAAGCCCTGTTTCCCGCCATTTCCCGCGCGGAGGAATTTTTGAAAAAATCACTTTTGCCGTCCCCGGGGCGGCGCGGGAGCAAAAGGCAAAAATCATGATTTTTCATGCGTTTTGAAAATATACTGAAAAAATTGCGTTTCCGCCTTGACAGGAGGTCGGAGATATGCTTAAATACCTTTGGTTTTCAGTTTAGAATTTCTAAACTTTGATTCCATGATTTTGGCCGCGGCGGATCTCGGGTTCACTGTTTGTAAACCGGCGATTTACTGCCAATGCGGCTTGACAGAACTAAACTGTAAGTTTAGCACGCATGGGTTTACCGGGAGGTGTGACTGCGTGGAACTTGGCGAAAAAATCAAGCGTCTGCGCCTGCAGCACGGGCTGACGCAGGAGGAGCTGGCGCTGCGGTGCGACCTGAGCAAGGGCTTCATCTCGCAGCTGGAGCGCGACCTGACCTCTCCCTCCATCGCGACGCTCAAGGACGTGCTCGAGTGCCTGGGCACGGATCTTCGCACGTTTTTCAGCGAGCCCGAGGAGGAAAAGATCGTATTCGGCACGCAGGACGTGTTCGACACGCGCGAC
>JAXEXP010000142.1:0-4564 GCA_034113365.1 Candidatus Spyradocola sp. | reverse complement strand
CCTTGAGCAGCACCACGCAGCCGTGCTTCCGCGCATAGCCCTGCGCGTCGGCAACGGGGTCGGATACCGGGCGCCCCAGCAAACGCGCCATCTCGCCCGGATGCGGCGTCAGCACCGTCGGCGCACTCCTTTCCAGCCACTGCGGCGCGCTTGCCAGATGAAACAGCCCGTCCGCGTCGATCACCGCGGGCAGATCGCTTGCCAGCACGGCCTCCACCGCCGCGGCACGGTCGTCCGTGCGCCCCAGCCCCGGCCCGCAGCCCACCGCGCTCCTGCCCGCCAGCGCCGCCTCGATGCGCGCCCGCGTGTCGGCAGGGAAGGCGTGCGTGCCGTCCTCGGGCAGGCCGATGCACATCGCCGCAGGCACGCGGCTTTGGATGTGCGGCATCACGCTGCCTTCCTGCGCGCACACCGTCAGCAGCCCCGCGCCCGCGCGCATGCACGCCGTCGCCGCCAGCACTGCCGCGCCCGCCATGCCCCGGCTGCCCGCGATGAGCAGCGCATGGCCGAATTGATTCTTGTGCGCGTCGCGCGGCCGCACGGGCTTGAGCGCCTCGGCCTGCGCATCGTCCAGTACCTCCGCGTCCTGCCATTTTGCGGGGTCAGGGATGCCGATGTCGGCTACGACCAGCCGCCCCGCGTGCAGCGCGCCGGGGTAGAGGAAATGCCCGTACTTCGCCCATTGGAACGTGACGGTCACATCCGCGTTCACCGCGCAGCCCAGCGCGCGCCCCGTGGCGCCGTCGATGCCCGAGGGGATGTCCACCGCGTACACCGCCGCGCCGCTGCCGTTGATGCGCTCGATGGCCTGCGCAAACACGCCCTCCGGCGCGCGCGACAGTCCCGTGCCAAAGATTCCATCCACGATCACGTCGTACCGCGAAAAGTCCGCGTCCAGCCCCACCATCGGTATGCCCAGCTTCAAGCAGATCTCCGCGTTGACCCGCGCATCGCCCTTGAGTGTCTCGACGGGGCAAAGCGGCAGCAAGTCCACCTCGATGCCCCACAGGTGCAGCATCCGCGCGCAGGCCCAGGCGTCGCCGCCATTGTTGCCCGCGCCGCACACCGCCAGCACCCGCCGGGGTCCCGCCGCGCGCACCTCCTGCGCCAGGCACAGCGCCGCCCGCTCCATCAGCACCAGCCCGCTGATGCCCAGCACGCGGATCGCGCGCCCCTCAATCGCGCGCATCCTCTCCGGTGTCACAATAAACATCGCGTCGTCCCCTTCCCATCAAAGCAACCCCAGCATCCAGACAAAACACTGCAAATAAACAGCGCATCCCCAGGCTTCCCCTTGAGGGTTCACCCGGAGGGGCGAAGCCCTGGAGATCGAGTGTTTCGGAATGAAGAGTCCATTGGACTGTTCATTCCGAATAAGCCGATCGGAACACCGGAACAGTCGGAACGGCTGTTTCGGTGCGGAGTGGGAAGCAGTCGCCCGCAGGCGACCGATGAGGTGTCCTTCAGCCACAAACCCCGCCCCTGCCGCACTTTTTTGAAAAGCAGCCGGCAACAGCAGAATCCCAACATCTATTTTTATACGAAACCAAACAATCAGCCGGTCATTCCACCGCGGCAACAGCCATCGCCATGCCCTTGTCGTGGGAAATGGTGACCAGCACCGTCAGCGCGCCCAGCCGGGCCAGCCGCGCCTGTGCCCCGCGCGTCAGAAACGCCTGCGGCGCGCCGGTATCGTCCGTCAGGATCTCGATGTCCTGCATCGTAAAGCCCGAAAAGCCCGTGCCCAGCGCCTTGCTCACGGCCTCCTTGGCCGCCCAGTAGCCTGCCGCGGTCTGCACGCCCTTCTTCTGGATGTAGAGCTGCTCCTGCTCGGTGAACACCCGCTGTGCAAAGCCCTCTTTTTTCATCGCATCCTCGACGCGCGCGACCTCCACCAGGTCGCAGCCCAATCCCTTAAGCATGCTCCGCACCTCCCTGCACCGCGTTGACGATGGCCTGTGCCACGACCTGCACCGCCATCGCCTGCAGGATCACCGGCTCGCACTCGTATTCGCCGTGGGACACCGCAAACAGCGTGTCGCCGTCTGCAATGGTGTGCACCGGGCGGATGGCCAGCGCGTAGCCATCGTGCGCCACCGTCGCAAGGCGGCTGCACTCGGTCTTGGTGAGCTTTACGTCCGTTGCCACCACGCCGATGGTGGTGTTTGCGCCCGTCTGCGCCGCCTGCTGCTGAAGCATGCCGCTCAGCGCCTTGTGGTAGGGGAGAGGCGCGCCGGCCAGCGTGCCGCAGGCGATGCACGCGCCCGTCTCGGGGTCGTACACGTCGCCCGCCGCGTTGACGGCCACCATCGCCGCCACCGTGCCGCCGCCGGGCAGCTTGATGGACGCCGAGCCGATGCCGCTGCGGAAGGAGACCGCGCCGGGCACCATCTTGCCCACCGTAGCGCCCGTGCCCGCGCCGACATGCCCGAAAACCGGCTTGTCCGTGGCGTTTTCCAGCGCCTCGCGGCCCATCTGCGCGTCAGGGCGCACCTTCGCGCTGCCCACGCCCAGGTCGAACAGCACCGCGCCGCAGACGATGGGCACCTTCGCGATGCGCACGTCATAGCCGATGTTTCGCTCCTCCAGCGCGTGCATCACGCCCGAGCAGGCGTCCAGCCCGTAGGCCGAACCGCCCGTGAGCACGATGGCGTTGATGCGCGGCATCATGTTTTCCGGCTTGAGCAGATCGGTCTCCCGCGTGCCGGGCGCCGCGCCGCGCACGTCCACGCCCGCCACAAAGCCGTCCTCGGCAAACAGCACGGTGCAGCCCGTGCGCGCCTCCTCGTTCTGTGCATGGCCCACCAGCAAGCCCTTTACATCGCAAATGCTTCCACTATACATATCCCATAACTCCTCTCACCGATACGTCTCCCACGCGCAGCACGTGCAGCACGTCCCCGTCGTCCCGCACGATCAGCTCGCCGTCCTCGTTGATGTCCACCGCCGTGCCCGTAAGACTCGCGCCGCCCGAGGCCTGAATGCGCGCCCCCAGCGTGATGCAGTGCGCCCGATAGCGCTCCAGCAGCGCCGGATAATCGGCGTAGCACAGCTCCACCGCCGGCTCGATGTGCTCTAGCGCCGCGCAGAGCACCTGCGTGCGCGTGGGCGGCGCATCTTCTGCCAGCATCGCCAGCGACGCGGCCTTCTCCCGCAGCTCCTCGGGGAAATCCTCGGGCTTTTGCAGCACGTTGATGCCGATGCCCGCCGAGATGAAGCGCAGCCGCTCCACGTCGCCGCCCATCTCCAGCAGCATGCCGCTCACCTTTCTGCCCGCGATCACGATGTCGTTGGGCCACTTGATGCGCGCGTCATACCCCAGGCTGCGCAGCCCCTCGCACACGCCCACCGCCATCGCGGGCGTCAGGTGCGGCGCCAGCGCCGTGGGCAGCTCGGGCCGCAGCAATATATTGAAGTAGATCCCTACGTCGGGCGGGGAGACCCAGGTGCGGTTCATGCGCCCGCGCCCCTCGGTCTGCTGCCCTGCGGCCACCACCGTGCCGTCCGGCGCGCCCGCATTCTCCAGTGCCCGCGCGGACTTGAACGTGGAATCCACCACGCTTTCGCACACCATGTTCCGCCCCAGCCAGCGCGTGTGCAGGTTGGCCAGCACCGCGTCGGCGCGCAGCGGGTCGCCCGTGAGCCAGTAGCCCCTGCGCGGCGCGGAGTCGATGCCGTAGCCCATCTGCCGCAGCCGCTCGATGCGCTTCCACACCGCCGCCCGCGTCATGTTCAGCTCCCGGCTGATGGCCTCGCCCGACACCTCGCCGCCCTGCATCAGCATGCGCAGCAGCGCGCGGTCGATGTCGTCGGGCACATAGGGCGCGCTCACTCGTCCCATTGCAATTCCTCCTTGTAGGCGTCCGCGGCGGCGCGCACCGCGTCGTAGGCAAAGCCCCGCCGCATCACCGCCTGCACCGCACGCCGCAGCGCTTCGGGCCGGTCGTCGTGCTCCAGCTTGCGCTCCAGCAGCGCCCGCGCCGCCGACACCTGATCCTCAAACGGCACGGATGAGACCGCCTCGTCGATGGTGTCCGCGTCCAGCCCCAGCGTGCGCATCTTCTGGCGCAGCAGGTACTTGCCGGAGCTGCCCTTGCGCGTCTCGACGTACCGGCGGGCGTATTCCTCGTCGTCGATGAGCTTGTATTCCGTCAGCTTCTCCATCACCTGCGCGATGGTGCGCTCGTCATGCTCCTTCTTTTGCAGATATTCCTCCATCTGCCTGGCGGTCCGCGCCCGCGTGCCCAGGTAGTACATCGCCTGGTTCATCGCACGCTCGTAGTCGTTCCGCATCGCGCCGCCTCCTTTTCTGTCAAAACCCTTCCATAGTATACCACATTTCGCACCGCTGATGAACCCCCAACGGGCAAAAAGCGGGCGCTGCGAAATGCCCTCCGCAGCGCCTGGACTGTTCCCTGAACAACAGACAAAGAAATAAACGACCTGTTGTAGATAATAACAGTTTACGCGGCCTTGCTCCGGATTTCAACCGGGGTGAGGCCATTTTTGAGTGAAATGCGCTCGAAATTGTAGAAATGAATATACTCTGAAACGAGTTGCTCAA
>JAXEXP010000141.1:0-9873 GCA_034113365.1 Candidatus Spyradocola sp. | reverse complement strand
TTTATGAGGGCAACCGCATCCTGCAGACCATGCTGGGCGCAAAGCAGGTGTTCTGCGACAACATCGACTACACCGTCCCGCCGGAAAGGCTCGCAAAGGAGAAGCTCCGCGCGGGCGAGGAGACCATCGCAAGGCTGGTGGAGCGCCTAAAGGCCGAAGGCAAGCACCCATACGTCATCCCGCGCGGCGGGCGCTCGCTGTTCGGCACCGCCAGCTACGTCTCCGCGATGTGCGAGCTCAAGGCGCAGCTGGACGGCATGGGCCTGCATGCAGACTACATCGTCGCGCCCTGCGCCACCAGCTCCACCATGACGGGCATTTCGCTGGGCAACCGCGTCAGCGGCATCAACGCCAGGATCGTGGGCGCGGCGCTGTCCCGCTCGGCGCAGGAGGGCAAGGAGATGCTCGCCGAGGAGTTCAACCGCGACGCCGCGTCGATGGGCTACGACTTCACCATCACCCCCGAGCAGGTGGACCTCCGCGGCGACTACATCGGCGCGGGCTACGGCATCATGACCGAGGCGGACAAAGAGGCCATGCTGCTGTTCGCGCGCACCGAGGGCATACTGCTCGACCCCGTCTACACCGGCAAGACCGCCAGCATGTACGTCGACCTCGTGCGCAGGGGCTATTTCCCCGAGGACGCCACGGTCGTGCTGTTCCACACCGGCGGCTCGCCCCTGCTCTTTACGCAGGACATGGCCGACTGGGTCAAAAACGAGGTCGCGGGAGGTGCGGAAGTATGAAGCTGCTGATGGCTGCGCAGCGCGCGGACGAGATCGGCATCTGCGAGCGCGTGAACGAGCAATACGGCTTTGACATCACCTACACCACCCGCACGCTTTCCTGGGACAGCCGCGAGATGGTGCAGGGCTATGAGGCCGTCGCCGTCAACGCAGGCTGCATCGTCGATGAAAAAATGGCGGCGTATCTGCACGAGCAGGGCGTCAAATACCTGCTGACGCGCACCGCGGGCAGCGACCATCTGGACGTGGCTGCGCTGGCAAAATACGGCATCCCCGCTGCAAACGTGCCCGCTTATTCGCCCGGCGCCATCGCCGAGCACACCGTACTGCTGCTGCTGTGCGCGCTGCGCAGGCTCCGCGAGCAGCTGCACCGCATTGACCGGCAGGACTACTTCATACTGGGCCTGCGCGGGCGCGAGATCCGCTCGCTGACCGTGGGCGTGCTGGGCGCGGGCCGCATCGGCGAGACCACGCTGCGCATCCTCAGCGGCTTTGGCTGCCGCCTGCTGGCCTGCGACGCCTGCGAAAAGGACAGCGTCCGCGCCATCGCGCAGTACGTCGACCGCGACACGCTGCTGCGGCAGTCCGACGCGCTGCTGCTCCATTGCCCCATGACGGCGGAAAACCGCCACCTGATCGACGCAGCCGCACTTTCTGTGATGAAGGATGGCGCGATCCTGGTCAACACCGCGCGCGGCGGGCTGGTGGACACGCAGGCCGTGCTGGACGCGCTCAAGAGCGGCAAGCTCTCCGCGTTCGCAATGGATGTCTACGAGCACGAGGACCTGACGCAGCGCCATGACCTCGGCGGCCGCACGCTTGCGCAGGTCGACCCGCTGCTGGCCGAGCTGCTCGCGATGGACAACGTGATCTATACCTCGCACACCGCGTTCTACACGGATGAGGCCATCGCGGGCATCTGCGAGGTGACGCTGTGCAATCTGCACGACTTTGTCACCGCGGGCAGCTGCGCAAACGCGCTGCGAAAGGAGGCAACCCGCCCATGAACACCGAGCGCTTCGCCGCAAAAAAGCTGGAGGGCGTCACCATGTCCGCCATCCGCACCATCACCGAGCGCGCAAAGGCCATAGCTTTGCAGGGGCACGAGGTGGCGATGTTTTCCATGGGCGAGCCGGACTTCGACACGCCCGCGCCCATCAAGGACGCCACCTGCCGCAAGCTGGACGAGAACCGCACGCACTACACCTCCAACCGCGGCGCGCCCGCGCTGCGCAGGGCCATCGCGGAAAAGGAAGAGCGCGACTGCGGCATCGCCTACGACCCCGAAAACGAGATCCTGCTCACCAACAGCGGCGCGGAGGCCATCAACAACGCGCTGACCGCCTTCATCGACCCCGGCGCCGAGGTCGTGGTGCTCACGCCCGCGTTCGTCAGCTACCGCAACGTCGCGGCGCTGTGCGGCGGGATCGTGCGCGAGGCCCCGCTGCGCCCTGAGACCGGCTTTCAGGTGGACGAGGCCGCGCTGGAGGCCGCCGTCACCGAAAACACCCGCCTGCTCGTGCTCAACAACCCCAGCAACCCCACCGGCGCGGTGCTGGACGCGGAGAGCCTTGCCGCCGTGCGCCGCGTCGCGCTGAAACACGACCTGCTGGTGTTCTCCGACGAGATCTACAACAATCTGCTCTACACCGGCGCGCCCTATACCTCCATCGCGGCGCTGCCCGACATGCGCGAGCGCACCATCGTGATGAACGGCTTCTCCAAGACCTACGCGATGACGGGCTGGCGCGTGGGCTACCTGTGCTACCCCGCGTGGATGGACTCCGCGCTCATCCGCGTGCACCAGTATTCCACCACTACGGGCGTCACCTTCATCCAGGAGGCGCTGGCCGAGACCATGAACGACCCCGAGACGCTGCTGGCGGTGGAGCGCATGCGGCAGGAGTTCGCCGCGCGGCGCGACCTTGCGATGCAGCTGCTGGACGCCATCCCCGGCTTGAACTACATCAAGCCCGAGGGCGCGTTCTACATCATGATCGACGCCTCGGGCACGGGTATGGACGGCGAGTCCTTCGCCCGGCGCGCGCTGGAGGAGGCGCACGTCGCTTTCGTGCCCGCGCAGGCGTTTGGCGGCGGGTGCGGCAGCTTCGTGCGCATGAGCTACGCCGCCAGCCGCAGCGTCATCGAGTCCGGCTTGCGCAGGCTGGGCAAATGGCTATCCTGAGGGAGGTTGACAAACATGCTGGACTTCATCATCCGCAACGCCCGCATCGTCGACGGCACGGGTGCGCCCGCCTTTGTGGGCGACGTGGGCATACTGAACGGCAAGATCACATTCCACACCCGCGACGAGGCGCGCGCCGTGATCGACGCGGCAGGGCTGACGCTCCCCCCCGGGCTCATCGACAGCCATTCGCACAACGACCGCTTCATCGGCCTGGACCCGCAGGTGTTCGCGCTGAGCAAGATCTCGCAGGGCATCACCACCGAGGTCACGGGGCAGTGCGGCTCCTCGCCCTTTCCCGTGCCCGACCCGCACGACGCCGAGATCCGCGGCTTTTTCGCCGAGGAGATGAGCCCTGAGCACCTCAAGGACATCGAGCGCTTCCGCGACTTTCAGACCTACCTTACCTACGCCGACGCACAGCCCAAGCCGGGCAACTACGCCTTCCTGCAGGGGCACGGCATGCTGCGCATGTCGGTGATGGGGCGCGCCAACCGCAAGCCCACCGCCGATGAGCTGGCGCTGATGAAGGCGCGCCTGCGCGACGCGATGGAGCACGGCTGCCTGGGCCTGAGCTCCGGGCTCATCTACGTGCCCAGCGTCTATGCCGACATCGAGGAGCTCGTCGAGCTGTGCCGGGTCATCCGCCCCTACGGCGGCGTCTACGCCACGCACATGCGCAGCGAGTCCGACCACGTCGTCGAGGCCGTCAGAGAGGCCATTGCCATCGCAAAGGCCGCGGACGTGCCGCTGGTCATCTCGCACC
The DNA here is from genome assembly GCA_034113365.1 of Candidatus Spyradocola sp. GTDB lineage: Bacteria > Bacillota > Clostridia > Christensenellales > UBA1750 > Spyradocola. The sequence continues at coordinate 6,176 of JAXEXP010000141.1, read as the reverse complement.
ACAAGGTGTGCGGCAGGCGCAACTGGGGCGCGTCCCGCGAGACGCTGCGCCTCATCCACGAGGCCATCGACGGCGGCATGCGCATCACGCTGGACCAGTACCCCTACACCGCCTCGCAGACGGGGCTGTGCCAGTGCATGCCGCCCAAGTACTTCGCGGAGGGCCCCGCGGTGTTTGCAAAGCTGCTGCGCGACCCCGACGTGCGCGCCAAGGTCAAGGCGGAAATGACCGAGGAGCCGCCCAAATACAACTCCTCCTACCAGAACGCGGGCGGCTTTGGCGGCATCCTCGTGCTCTCCTGCCCCGGCGCGCCCGAGGCCGAGGGGCTGACCATCCGTCAGTACGCGCAGAAGCTGGGCCGCGACGAGTTCGAGGTCTATTTTGACATGATGGCCGACGGCGGGTGTCTGGGCAGCGGCGCGTTCTTCTGCATGGACGAAAATGAGCTGGACGGCATCTATCTGGACGAGAACACCGTCGTGGGCACCGACGGCTGCGTGGGCGCGCTGGACGGCCCCACCCATCCCCGCGCCTACGGCTCGCTCGTGCGCGCGCTGTGCACCTTCTCCAAACAGAAGGGACTGGTCTCCTTTGAGGAGGCCATCCGCAAGGAGACCGGCCTGACCGCCGCGCGCTGGGGCCTTGCGGGCAAGGGCCGCATCGCCGAGGGCATGGACGCCGACCTCGTGCTGATGGACGTGGACAAGCTGCAGGACAACGCCGACTTCATGCACCCCCGCGCGCTGTGCAGCGGCATCGAAAAGGTGATCGTCGGCGGCGTCGTGGTCTACGAAGACGGCCGGCTGACGGGCGCAAACCCCGGCCGCTGCGTGCTGCGGCAGTGAGGGCGGCATGAGTACCCTGCAAGACGTGCTCCAGCTGCAGCTCATACTCTTTCTGCTGATGCTGGCCGGGCTGGTCCTGACGCGGCGCGGCGTCATTACCCCCGCGGGCCGCAAGTGCCTGACCGACCTGCTCATCGACCTGATCCTGCCCTGCAACATCATCTGCTCCTTCCGCATCGAGCTGGACGGGGACATCCTGCGCGCGACGGCGCTGGTGCTGGGCATCGCCTTTGGCATCCAACTGGCCTGCTGGGGGCTGGGCAAGCTGCTCTACCGCTTTGCGCCCGAGCCGCGCCGCAAGGTGCTGCAGTACGCCACCATGTGCTCCAACGCGGGCTTCATGGGCAACCCCATCGTCGAGGGCATCTACGGCGCGCAGGGACTGCTCTACGCCTCCGTGTACCTGATCCCGCTGCGGTTCTTCATGTGGTCGACGGGGCTGTCCTGCTTTACGCACACCACCGCCAAGGAGACGCTCAAAAAGCTGGCGCTGCACCCCCTGCATCCTCGCGGTGTGGATCGGCTTTGCGCTGATGCTGACGCAGGCCCCGCTGCCCGGCGCGGTGGAGCGCACGCTTTCGTATCTGAGCGGCTGCACGCTGCCTGTGTCCATCGTCATCATCGGCTCCATCCTCGCGGGGGTCAGGCCCGGCCGCGTGTTTCACCCGCTGACGCTGTACTTCTGCGCCGTCCGCCTGATCGGCATCCCACTGCTGACGCTGCTCGTGTGCCGCCTTGTGCAGGTGGACGCGCTGGTCACGGGCGTGTGCGTGGTGCTGGCGGGCATGCCGGCGGGCAGCACCACGGCGATCTTAGCGGAAAAATACGGCGGCGACACCGAATACGCCTCGGCCTGCGTGCTGGTCAGAACGCTGCTGTCGCTGGTCACCATCCCGCTGCTGTGCTGGCTGATGGCGGCGCTCTGACGAACACAAAACCTGTTTTGGGAGGAGAAAACCATGTTCCGCATCAATGAGAACTTCCTGAAATTCCCCGGCGCGTACCTGTTTACCGAGGTGGCGCGGCGGCGCAGGGAATTTGAGCAGGCGCACCCGGAAAAGCGCGTCGTCAACCTGAGCATCGGCGACGTGACGCTGCCGCTGGCCCCGGCGGTGGTGGAGGCCATGGCGCAGGCGGTGCGCGAGCAGGGGGACGGGGCGACCTTCCGCGGCTACCCGCCCACGCCCGGCTATCCTTTTTTGAAAGAGCGCATCATCCGGCAGGATTTCGCGCCCTACGGGGTGAATTTATCACAGGATGAGGTGTTCGTAAACGACGGCGCAAAGGGCGACCTGGGCAGCCTGGGCGACCTGTTTGCCGCCGACAACGTCATCGCCGTGCCCGACCCCACCTATCCCGTCTACGTCGACGCCAATGTCATCTACGGCCGCTGCGGCAACTATGTGGACGAAAAGATCCAGTGGGACCGCGTGGTCTACCTGCCCTGTACCCGGGAGACGGACTTCCTGCCCCGGCTGCCCGCGCGGCACGCCGACATCGTCTACCTCTGCTTCCCCAACAACCCCACCGGCGCGTCCATCCCCATGGAGCAGCTGCAGGCCTGGGTGGACTGGGCAAACGAGCACGGCGCGGTCATCGTCTACGACGCGGCCTACGAGGGGTTCATCACCACGCCCGGCGTGCCGCACACCATCTACCAGTGCGCGGGCGCCAAGACCTGCGCCATCGAGGTGCGCTCCTACTCCAAGACCGCCGGCTTCACCGGCTGCCGTCTGGGCTATATGGTCATCCCGATGGAGCTCAAGTGCGGCGAGGTGTCGCTCAACGCGCTGTGGCGCAGGCGTCAGGCCGTCAAAAACAACGGCACGCCCTACACCATCCAGCGCGGCGCGGAGGCCATCTACACGCCCGAGGGCGCGGCGCAGACCCGTGCGCAGGTGGCGTTCTACCGCAGCAACGCCGCCGCCATCCGCGACGGTCTGACCGCCATGGGCTACGAGGCCTCGGGCGGCGTGGATTCGCCCTACGTCTGGCTGCGCACGCCGCACGGCATGAGCTCGTGGGACTTTTTCGATCTGCTGCTCGGGCGGGCGCAGGTCGTGGGCACGCCCGGCTCGGGCTTCGGCCCCAGCGGCGAGGGCTATTTCCGCCTGACGGGCTTTGGCACGCGCGAGGACACGCAGGAGGCGCTGCGGCGCATCGCGCGGCTGTAACCATCCAACATCAGAATTCATACCGCAGCGGGGGAACACACCCCCGCTTTGCGCTTTGGAAGGAGAAATGTGTATGCACAACGCCATCACGGTAGCGGCAGCGGGGGACATACTGATCGTAAAGCCCCTGCCGCAGGGCGGTGCGGGCGAGGCGGCGATCGCGCAGTACCTCTCCGGCGCGCAGGTGCGCCTGGCCAACCTGGAGACCACCATCACCGACGGCACGCGCTTTGCGTCGGCGTATTCCGGCGGCACCTGGCTCACCGCCGAACCCGCCTGCCTGCGCGACGTGGCCCGCTACGGCTTCAACGTACTGGGCTTTGCCAACAACCACACCATGGACTACGCCTACGACGGCCTGTCCGACACGCTGGCCAACCTGGCCGGCGCGGGCTTCCTCACCTGCGGCGCCGGGCGCAATCTCTATGAAGCCTCCCGCCCCGTCACGGTGGAGACGCAGGGCGGACGCGTGGGCATACTCGACATCTGCTCGACGTTTGAGGACGCGGCGCGCGCCGGGACCCAGACCGAGCGCCAGCCCGGCCGCCCCGGCCTCAACCCGCTGCGCGTGCGCACCGTCACCCGCGTCACCGATTCGCACGCGCAGCTGCTGCGCGACGTTGCCCGGCACACCGGCATCAACGCGCTGCGTGAGGAGCACCGCCGTCAGGGCTTCATCGCCCCGCTGCGCCCCGGCACGATGGAGCTGGGCACCTCGGTGTTCGAGATCGTCGAGCGTGAAGAGGACGAGGGCCGCTATTCCTACGCCGACGAGTGCGACGTAGCGCGCACGCTGGCGTCCATCGAGGAGGCGAAGTACACCTGTCAGGCCGTGATCGTGATGGTGCATTCCCACGAGATCAAGCTGGATAAGGAGCACGAGGCCGACTACTTCCTCGAGGACTTCGCGCGCCGCTGCATCGACGCGGGCGCCGACGCCGTGGTGGGCAGCGGCACCCACCAGCTCAAGGGCATCGAGATCTACAAGGATCGCCCCATCTTCTACTGCCTGGGCAACTTCATGTTCGAGAACGCGTTCGTGCGCTTGCTGCCCGCCGATTATATGGAAAAATACGGCCTGGACGCGCACAGCAGCGCCGCCGCGGGCATCGACGCGCGCGCAAAACAGGCCGTAAGCTCCCTGACCTCCCGCAAGGCCGTCTACCAGACCGCGCTGCCCCGCTTCGACCTGCGGGACGGCCGCTGCACCCGGCTGGAGCTGCTGCCCGTGTCGCTGGGCTTTGACGCGCCCAAGTGGCTGCGCGGCATCCCCACGCTCGCGGGCGATGACGAGGCCCACGAGATCGCCGAATACCTCAACATGGCCAGCGCGCCCTACGGCACGCAGTGGCAGGTCAGAGCAGGGAGGATCGTGCTGAAATGAGCGACTTTTTTGAGCAAAACGCGCAGGAGGCGCTGCGCTGCCTGAAGGCGCTGTGCGCCATCCCCGCGCCGTCGCACCACGAGGAACAGCGCGCCGAATGGTGCGCGCAGCGGCTTAAAGCCTACGGTGCGCAGCGGATGTCCATCGACGAGGCGGGCTCCGTGGTCTGCGCCGACTGGGCGCGCGACGCTGGCAACGTGCTGGTGATGGCGCATCTGGACACCGTGTTTGACGAAAACACCGACCTCACGCTGCGCACCGAGGGCAGCGCGTGGCATTGTCCCGGCATCGGCGACGACACGGTGAACGCCGTGGCCGTGCTGATGCTGGCCAAATACCTGCTGGAAACCCGCGCGCAGCCCCGCCGCGGCGTGATCCTCGCGCTCAACACGGGCGAGGAGGGGCTGGGCAACCTCAAGGGCTGCCGACGGCTGATGCGCGACTTCGCGGGCCGCATCGGCGAGGTGATCAGCTTCGACCTGTACCGCGACGAGGTGTATGCCGACTGCATCGGCTCCCGGCGCTACCGCATCTCCGCCTCCTGCGAGGGCGGGCATTCCTTCCACGATTTTGGCAAGCCCAACGCCATCGCGGTGCTTTCTGCCATGCTCACCGAGCTGTACGCCTATGTCCCCGCGCCCGGCACGGACACCACTTATAATGTAGGAACGATCCAAGGCGGCTCGTCGGTCAACGTGATCGCGCGCGACGCGCAGTGCCTGTGGGAGTTCCGCTCGCGCGACGGCGGCGCGCTGGCCGCTGCGGACGCCCATCTGCAGGAGGTGCTGGAGCGCCACCGCACCGAGGGTGTGACGCTGCGCTGCGAGGTGGTGGGCGAGCGCCCCTGCCGCGGCGATGTGGACGAAAGCGCCGTACAGTCGCTCGCGGAGGACTGCCGGGCGGCCATTTTGGAGGAGACGGGCGTGAGCGCAAGGCTTGCGGTCGCGTCCACGGACTGCAATGTGCCGCTGAGCTTGGGCATCCCGGCGGTGTGCTGCGGGCTGGTGCGCGGCGGCGGCGCGCACACGCTGGGCGAGTGGATCGACGCGGACACCGTGGTTTCCGGCTGCCGCGCGGCGGCAAATCTGCTGAAAAGAAGGGTGAATTTGGTATGACAGAAGAAGCGATCGTGCGCGAGCACGTGACAGACGAAGCCGAGCGGCAGGCGGTGTACGACATCCTCGTGGAGTGCGACAACGACTTTGTGCCGCCGCTCTCCTACCGCGCGGGCACGAAGCAGACCGATTGGACGCACAAGGGCGCGACGCACGAAGGGGTGCGCGACTATTTTGACACCGTGATGCAGCAGCACGTGCTGCTGTGGAAGCGCGACGGCGAGGTGATCGCGTTCATGTCCTTCCGCCCGCACGAGGTGACGCCGCATCTGGAGCAGTACGGCAGCGCGTGCTACCTGTCCACGCTGTGCGTGCGCCACGCCTTTAGAGGGCAGGGGCTGTCGCCCAAGATCTACCGCGCGGCGCAGCAGTGGGCGCTGGCGCACGGCGGCGAGATCACCGTGCTGCGCACCTGGTCCACCAACGCGGCGCAGATGCATCTGATGGGCAAGCTGGGCTACGTCGAGAAGGCGCGCCTGCGTAACGACCGCGGCCCGGGCGTGGACACGGTGTATTATGTGCATGAGATGTAGGGCGTGGTCATAAAGTTCGTTAGCACAACCATAGCCCGAAAAATCCAAAACATTCAAAACGGCCCCCGATTTCTTCCTAAAAAGAAGAAATCGGGGGCCTCAGCCTGTCAAAAAACAGGCATGTG
>JAXEXP010000140.1:0-2353 GCA_034113365.1 Candidatus Spyradocola sp. | reverse complement strand
AGTTTTCTTCTCTTGAAGTGTTGCACTTACTTGACAATCTGCCGCTGTCGCCCGCAGGCGACTGATGAGGTGTCCGTCACGCACCAACATAACCCCAGATACGCTAAATCCTTTATTTGGATAAATCAAAACAGGAACCTCCGCACACCTGCGCGAAGGTTCCTGTTTCTGTTATCAGGTGGCATTCCAGCTGCCGATCTCCAGCAGATTCCCCTCCGGATCGGCCACATAGAAGTTCCGGATGCCGAACGGGAAGGTGATGGGCGCCTCCGACTGCAGGTTCGCGCCCAGCTCCTTCAGCCGCGTGAACTCCGCGTCCACGTCCGCGTAGCTCGGCAGCCACAGCCCGATCTCGAAGCTCTGGTTGATGCCCTTGGGCGGCTGGTATTCCCACCCGAACGCCTCCGCAAACGCCTTGCGGTTGTACATGAACAGCGCCAGATACCCGCTCGCCGTGCGGAACTCCGCAAAGTCCCCGCCGTCCCAGTCGGTCTCCAGCCCCAGCACGTCCCGGTAGAACGGCGCCATCACCTGCATGTCCCCAGCCAGCAGTCCCGTCCCCGTCCTGATCTTCCTTCCGTCCATAAGCGTCCTCCTGTTCTGCAAATGTTTGTTCGTAAGGCCAGTATACCACGCCCCGCGGCATAGCGCAACCCCATTGCGGAAATACTATCGCCAGCAATCCACAAGGAGGCGCGGCATGAGCAAAAAGCGCGGAAAACAGAGCTATGTACTGGAATCGCGGCCGCGGGTGGCGGCCTGGGCGTCCATGGCGGGCCCCAAGGAGGCCGCAGGCCCGCTGGGCCGCACGTTTGACGAGACCTTCACCGACGACACGCTCGGCGAGGATAGTTGGGAGCGCGCCGAGGCCCGCATGCTCGAGCACGCGGTGGACATGGCGCTGAGCAAGGCCCGCGTGTTCGCCGACGGCGTGGACGTGTTCCTGGGCGGCGACCTGCTCAACCAGATCGTGTCGGCGGGCTACGCGGCGCGCCAGCTGGGCATCCCGTTTATCGGGCTGTACGGCGCCTGCTCTACCATGGCCGAGAGCCTGCTGCTGGGCTCGCTGCTGCTGGACGGCGGCTTTGCGGACAACGCCGTGTGCGCCACCTGCTCGCACTTTTCCACCGCCGAGCGCCAGTACCGCTATCCGCTGGAGCTGGGCAACCAGCGCACGCCCGCCGCACAGTGGACGGTCACGGGCGCGGGCGCGACTTTCCTCACCGCCACCGGCGACCACCCCATCCGCGTCGAGGCCGTGACCATGGGCCGCGTGTGGGACCTCAAGCAGACCGACGCCAACAACATGGGCGCGGCAATGGCCCCCGCCGCGATGATGACCCTCAAAAGCCACCTGGGCGACCTGGGCCGCAAGCCATCCGACTACGACCTGATCGTCACCGGCGACCTGGGCCACGTGGGCAAGGAGCTGATGACCATACTGTGCAAGCGCGAGGGCATCCTGCTGGACGACCGCTACATCGACTGCGGCTGCGAGATCTTCGATGAAACGCAGGACGCGCACGCGGGAGGCAGCGGCTGCGGCTGCTCCGCCGTCTGCCTCAACGGCTGGCTCTACGGCCGCATGATGAAGGGCGAGATCCGCCGCATGCTGTTCATGGCCACCGGCGCGCTGATGTCGCCCACCATGAGCCAGCAGGGCGAGAGCATCCCCGGCATCGCGCATGCCGTAGCACTGGAGGTAGTGTAAATGCTGATGTATGCAAAGGTGTTCCTCGTCGGCGGCCTGATCTGCGTCGCGGGCCAGCTGCTGATCCTCTTTACCAAGGTGACCTCGGCGCGCATCCTCGTGGCCTTCGTCACCCTCGGCGTGATCCTGACCGCGATCGGCGTCTATGAACCCCTCGTCGACTGGGCGGGCGCAGGCGCGACCGTCCCCTTAACCGGCTTTGGCTACGCCCTTGCCACCGGCACCAAAGAAGCCGTGCAGCAAAAGGGCCTCATGGGCGCGCTGACCGGCGGCGTCGCGGCCACCGCGGGCGGCATCGCCGCGGCGGTGACGTTCGGCTACCTGGCCAGCATCCTGTTCACCCCCAAGACCAAAAGTTGACGGCAAACCCGTTTTGCGGTGGAAATCCCCCGGCGTTTGTGCTATCCTCAAGGGAGCAAACGCATCAAGGGGGATGAAACCATGCTTCAGGGAATCAGCAAGCTGCTCACCGGCGACCTGCTCAAGGCGCTGTGCGACATGGGCCACGGCGATGAGCTGGTCATCGCGGACGCCAACTTTCCGGGGGAGCGCGTCGCGCGCCGCCTGATCCGCCTCCCGGGCATCAGCGGCACCGAGCTGCTGCGCGCCATCGCGCCGCTCATCCCGCTGGACGCCTACTCG